>NZ_JADBTF010000435.1:0-2566 GCF_020246295.1 Microcystis sp. M090S1
AGGGATTAAGTAGCGTGGGGCGCACGCAAACTTTAAACGCTTCGGGAGAGATTCCCTCTTGGTTGGTTGGAGAAATCCTGCTTGCTAACGGAGACTCAATGAACGAAGAATCCCCGTCTCTTTAGAGCGGGGAGCGTCAATCGACAACCTCACGACCAATTCGCTAAACAATACCTAGAAGAATTGCTGTCTCCTCTGGGAAAGGTGGAAGTTAGCAAGGAAGTGGCGGATGAAACCCGTCAGGTGGATATTTTCTTCTCTCCTCACCCTAATATGCGGGGAAATGCTCAATCTTTGGGTCTTTTAGGGCAAATGGTGACAACAAGCACTTTGCTTGAGCCTTTTCGCAATGCTCCCAATCGAACGGAAATTCGCAACTGTATCTTAAAACTGTTTTCGATTTTCGCTGAACTTCAACGGAAAGGGAAACGGGAAAAAACTGAGTTAAACGAGGATGACTTACCTAAATTATGGATTTTGGCTACTTCTATTAGTTTCCAGATACTAGAGAGTTTTGATGCTAAATTAGAACTAGAAAACTGGACAGAAGGGATTTACTTTTTATCTCCCTCTCACCGAACGGCAATTATAGCGATTAATCAGTTACCTATTACCCCAGACACTTTACTGTTAAGATTGTTGGGACGGGGGAAAACCCAAAGCCAAGCGGTGAGAGAGTTGCTTGAGTTGCCATCTGGCGATTCCTTCCGTCAAAATGTCATGGAATTATTGATTAGTTGGCGTGTGAGTGTTGAAGTTAACAATCTTTTAAAATCAGAAGATAGGGAGGTATTTATGGCTTTATCTCAATCTTATTTAGAGTGGAAAGAGGCGACCAAACGAGAAGGACTTCAACAAGGACTTCAACAAGGAATTCAACAAGGACTTCAACAAGGACTTCAACAAGGACTTCAACAGGGACAACGACAAATTATTGCAAATTTAATGCAAGTGAGGTTTGGGGAATTGGATGAGTCTTTGATAAAAGTCATTGATGATTTGCTCCAGTTATCACCGATGGAGTCTAGTCGTTTATTATTGGAGTCTTCACGGGAAGATTTAATCAGACGATTCCTCTCTGAAAACTAAAAATAATTCGACAATCGTAAGCAAGAGTACAAGACCATAACTCTCCTAAATTACACCTTAATTTATGGGTTTTTAAAGACGGTGTAAATGGCTCTTCGTCCAGTTTTCTAAGTAGGGTTTGCGGCAAAAAGTAGGGGCGAAGCATTCGGATAGGAAATCTACGGTTTCAGCGATAGGTTATGCCCGAATGCTTCGCCCCTACAGGACGTAAGGTTTTGAACCACAATTCTCTCAAAATCTTGCACCTGTTATAGTCATTTCAGATAAGTCTAATACACTCTATACCGACAAAACCCTTATGAACTCTGGGATTAATATTCTCAATTTTAATTGAAATGACTATACCTTACTGACCGCAGATTCCGCAAAGCTTCCACGACCGAGCGTTGACCCGCATCTTCATCAAGGTAGAGACGGATTTGACTCATTAAAATTCACCGGCTCGATATCGGGATTCCCAGTCTTCACAATCGGCTCGGTAAGCATCGATATCGGCCTCTATCTGTTCTTTATTCGCGTGATAATACGCTAGAGCGCTATAAATTTGAGCCAGACTTAACTGAGGATACTCCCTAGCGATCGCTTCGGCACTCATTCCCGTTTTATGATCCATGACTAAACTTTGAATCGTGATTCTAGTTCCCGCGATCCGGGGACGAGCATTACAAATATCCGGACTAGCAACAATAAATTCGCTAATATCAATGCCTGTAGCCATATTTTCGCCTAGAGAAGTCCCTTTTATTGTAGCTCGATCGATACATCCGAACAACAAAAAAGCACCCCTTTTCGAGGATGCCCTTTTATCTAATGATTGAGATGCTAACTGATTGAAATGCCAAAAATAGGGAGTTTATAGACTTTCCCATCAAAGTCAGGTTGATGATTGAAGCTGGAAATCGCCATCATGTTGTATAAGCAACAGGATTAACGATAATTGCTAAGTAGGTAGGCGTTAAAAATTATCAGATGCCCCCCTTATTAAGGGGGGATTAAGGGGGGACTAAGGGGGGATCGGCACCCCCCTTATCAAGGGGGGCAGGGGGGATCGAACCTAAAATCCATTTCTAATTTAATTATAACCAGCTACTTATTATGAGTCTTTTTTGGCTTGCTTCTTATTTAATTTTCCCGTCAAGAAAGCACCGAATCCGAGTAATCCTAAACCCAATAAATTGGACGGTTCAGGAACACTAACGCCACCAGTATTTTGAATAATGGGGTTTTGGGTGACTGTTACTGTTCCAGCAGCAGTAAATGTTAACCCCGTCACAAAAGCAGTAGGATTAGTTGGATCGAGCATTTCCGCAGGATCGATATCACTGATGCGAAAATCACTAGATCTCTTGCAAAAGTAATCAAGATATATCCTTTTGTCGGTAACGAAGTTCGTAATTGTAGATACCAGCAATCAAATTCAATCTCAGACCAAATCGCCGTCTGCGATTTCTGTATCTTGATGAAAGTATCCGAAATA
>NZ_JADBTF010000436.1:0-5826 GCF_020246295.1 Microcystis sp. M090S1
CACCCTACACCCTGCCCCCAGGAAAAACTTTTTGCCGCAAACCCTATGTAGCCTATACTCGACGGATTTAGTATAAAAAAGGAATAGAGCCTGAAACTCTACTCCTCAATCAAAAATTGCAGTTAATTTCTAACCCTATACTACCGCAGAAGTCAAAGCTTCTTTGAGGATAGCGGCTTTATCGGTTTGTTCCCAGGGTAAATCGAGATCATTGCGACCAAAATGACCATAAGCGGCCACATCTTGGTAAAAACGCTCGCCTCTTTCACTGGGTAAACCGCGCAGGTTAAAGGTTTGGATAATACCGGCCGGACGGAGTTCAAAGTATTTATTGATTAAGTCCAGAATCACATCATCAGCGACTTTACCGGTGCCAAAGGTTTCCACGAAGAGACTCACCGGACGAGCTACCCCAATCGCATAACCCACTTGAATCTCGCACTTATCGGCCAAACCAGCAGCGACGATATTTTTGGCCACATAACGGCAAGCATAGGCCGCGGAGCGATCGACTTTGGTAGGATCCTTACCGGAGAAAGCGCCGCCACCGTGACGAGAATAGCCACCGTAGGTATCGACGATAATTTTCCGTCCCGTTAATCCCGCGTCGCCTTGGGGTCCACCAATGACGAATTTTCCGGTGGGATTAACCAGATAACGGGTATTGGCATCGGGTTTAATCTCTAAATCGCTGAAGACCGGTTGTACTACCGCTTCCCAGAGATCACTTTTAATCTTTTGTTGGACGAGATCATTATCGGTGATATCGCCGATAGTAGCATCGTGTTGGGTAGAAACAAGGATAGTATCGATACCCACGGGACGACCATCTTCATAAATGACCGATACTTGCGTTTTACCGTCGGGACGCAGATAGGACAGTTCACCCGTTTTTCTGACTGCCGCTAAACGGCGAGCGATGCGGTGGGCTAAACTAATCGGTAAGGGCATAAATTCCGGGGTTTCATTGCAAGCGAAACCGAAGACAATACCCTGGTCTCCCGCACCAATTTTATCGAGTTCATCATTGCTGAGAAGTTCGCGATTTTCCTGAGCAGCCGTGACACCCTGGGAAATATCGGGAGATTGTTCGTCTAAAGCGACTAAAACGGTGCAACTATTCGAGGAAAAGCCGTTATCGGCGTTGATATAGCCGATTTCAGCGATTTTCTTGCGAACTAAATCGACGAAATGAACCTGTGCTTTCGAGGTGATTTCACCAGTAATCAAGACTAACCCTGTATTGACAACCACTTCAGCCGCTACACGACTGTGGTCATCTTGGGATAACAGAGCATCGAGAATAGTATCAGAAATCTGGTCACAAATTTTATCGGGATGTCCCTCTGTAACCGATTCGGAGGTGAACAAATAACGTTTAGACAAGTGATGTCCCTCACATAGTAGTACGTTTGAACGCAAAAAAGATTCCAAGAAATCTTTGATCATACAGTGTAACAGGGAATTTGTAGAGATCCAGTATTTTCAATAAGAAACCGCCCGAACATTGTTCGGACGGAGTGTGGTGTGAGGAGTGAACGGAAACTTTCGTCTCCGCTAATTCCATTGTAGATGACAACTTAGAATCTTGAACGATTTGAAAGAAACTAGCCCAAAAAATTTTTATCTCTTGAAGGGGTTGACTAATGCCCGATACCCGTCTCGATGATGTAGCCTGAGTAATAGCGGTCGCAGAGCTATATTGAAAAATTATGACAGTCACAGCCGATTATTTAGAACAACTCAATCCTTCCCAGCGCCTTGCTGTTGAGCATTTTTGCGGCCCTTTGTTGGTGGTTGCTGGAGCAGGATCGGGAAAAACTAGCGCTTTAACCTATCGTATCGCCCATTTGATCCGTCATCACGGGGTCGAGCCGGAAAATATTCTCGCAGTCACTTTTACCAATAAGGCGGCCCGGGAAATGAAAACGAGAATTGAAAAAACTTTTGCTCAACAAAAAGCACAGGAAAAATACGGTCAAAGATTAGAACTTTTAGAAGAATACGAACAGAAAAAACTCTTTTCTCAAGTTTATCGGAATTATACTAAAAAACTCTGGATTGGGACTTTTCACAGTCTTTGCGGTCGGATTTTGCGCTATGACATTAATAAATATCAGGATGAATATGGTCATAGTTGGCAAAGGAATTTCTCAATTATGGATGAATCGGATGCCCAGAGTTTGGTGAAAAATATCGTCACTAAACAGATGAATTTAGATGATAAAAAATTTGATGCTCGCAATCTGCGTTATGCGATTAGTAATGCCAAAAATTTAGGTTTAACTCCCACGGATTACGCCAGAGAAAACCCTCATTTTCGGGGAAAGGTCATTTCTGAGGTTTATCAGGCTTATCAGATGCAATTGGCACAAAATAATGCCCTAGATTTTGATGATTTAATACTGGTTCCAGTCCGTCTTTTTCAGCAAAATGAATCTATTCTCGGTTATTGGCATACGCAATTTAAGCATATTTTAGTCGATGAATACCAAGACACTAACCGGATTCAGTACGAGTTAATTCGGCTTTTGTCCACCAATGGTGAAACGAAAAAAAGTGAGTGGAATTGGACGGATCGATCGATTTTTGTGGTGGGTGATGCCGACCAATCTATCTATAGTTTTCGGATGGCAGATTTTACTATTCTGCTCAATTTTCAAGCGGACTTTGGCGATGGTTTACTCGATGATGATACTCGCACGATGGTGAAACTACAGGAAAACTATCGTTCACGGGAAAATATTCTGCAAGCGGCAAATAAGTTAATTGAAAAGAATAGTCAAAGAATCGATAAAGTCCTTGTTCCCACCAGAGAAGGAGGCGAGAGTATTTATGTTTTTAAAGCCAGAGATGAACAGGAAGAAGCAGCTTTTGTTATCGATAAAATTCGAGAATTTACTCAAGAAAACCCCGAATTAAATTGGGGTAGTTTTGCCATTCTCTACCGAATTAATGCCCAATCTCGCCCCTTTGAAGATGGGTTAATTCGCAATAATATCCCCTATAATATTGTCGGGGGATTTAAATTTTATGATCGACAGGAGATTAAAGATGCGATCGCTTATTTACGAGTGATTGCCAATCCTGCTGATACCGTTAGTTTACTGAGAATTATTAACACTCCCCGGCGCGGTATCGGTAAAACCACAATCGATAATTTGCTCAAAGCTGCCCAAGAATTAGGAGTACCTTTATGGGAAATTATCAGCGATGAAACTTCCGTTAATACTCTCGCCGGTCGTGCGACTAAAAGCATCAATAAGTTAGCTAAAATTATCCAAAACCTGCAAGAAAAAATCACCGATTTATCCGCTAGTGAAATCTTAGACCAAATCATGGAAGATTCGGGATATATCGATGAGTTAAAACAGCAGGGAACCGAGGAAGCTGATACCCGCATTGAGAATATTCAAGAATTGTATAGCGCCGTCGTACAATTCCAAGAAGAAAACGAAGAAACCAATCTCCAGGAATTTCTCGCTAGTGCTAGTTTAGCCTCGGATTTAGATAATCTTCAGGAAGGTCAAGAAAAAGTCTCGTTAATGACCCTTCATTCCGCCAAAGGTTTAGAGTTTCCTATCGTCTTTTTAGTCGGTTTAGAACAGGGCATTTTTCCCCATAATCGTAGTTTAAACGATCCCATTGCTCTTGAGGAAGAACGCCGTTTGTGTTATGTGGGAGTGACTCGGGCCAAGGAACAATTATTTTTAACCTACGCAAAAGAAAGATATGTCTGGGGGAATAAAGAGATGAAGGTAGCTTCCCAATTTTTGCAGGAATTGCCCCCAGAATTGCTCACAAGCAACCTGAAACCGAAAAAGACCCCAAAAGTGGTTGCGATGGAAAAAACTGTCTCCGATCAAAGAAAATGGGGCGTAGGCGATCGAGTGTTACACTCTACTTTTGGAGAAGGAGAAGTGACCCATATTCTCGGTGAGGGCAAAAAAATGAATCTAGCGGTCAAATTTTCGGGTTTAGGGCAGAAAATCATCGATCCTCGCACCGCACCCATGCAACTTATCCACGAATAGGTAATCATCTGTAGGGTGGGTTAGGCGAAAATAAGTTATACTCTGACTAAAAATTGAGTATTCGCCGTAACCCACCAGATCAGCACATAGGTAATCATCTGTAGGGTGGGTTAGGCGAAAATAAGTTATACTCTGACTAAAAATTGAGTATTCACCGTAACCCACCGGCTTTTTTCTCTCTATCTCCCCACTGATAACTGATTGCTGTTCACTGATAACTGACACCCCCTGATTCCTCAACTCCGATCGCTACCTGCTGTTAGAATAGAGAATTGCGGTCAGACTGACGATAAAATTGAGAAGCTAAATCCTTGATTCTTAATAGTTGTTGAGAAACTTTCCGCCTACTATCGCAATTATCCGATAATATGGGCAACAGCGAGTTAGTCTATTCAGTCTGTTAAAATTGACCCCCGTTGGTCGTATTCGCGCACTGTCTAACCTTAATGATGAGGATCAGTTAATATGGAATCAATGCAACCGACCGAGACCCAAAATCCGATTAGAACGGATTTACCCGGCTCTCTGAGCAAACCCAGCAGCAGCAGCACCGAACAGATTTGGTCTGAATATGTAGAACCAGTTTGGGATTCGGTGATGTCCTATCTGGCTAACGTCCCCGATTATATCGGTAGTTTCTTCTCTGGATACAAAAAACCTTTAATCGTTCTGGTGGCAATTTTAGCGAGTTTTGTCACCGTGAAAGTTACCCTAGCGGTTTTAGATGCGATCGATGATATTCCCCTCCTTGCTCCTATCCTACAATTAGTTGGGATCGTTTACACTGGTTGGTTTGTCTGGCGCTATCTGCTCAAAGATGAAAATCGTCGCGAGTTATTAGCCGAAATTGAGGCACTAAAAGCGCAAGTTTTTGGCAGTCACAATAACACTTTATCTTAAATGTCGGGGTGAAGACCCTCGGTTTTACCGACGGGATGAAACCCCGACCAGTATAGAAACAGCGAAGCACAACTAAAACTCTGCTGTTTTAAGATAATTTGTGCTAAAGTGAAAGCAAGCGGAAAGTCAGATGTGTAGTCGTGGCACGCGAACTGACCGTTGTAAAAAGGCTAGTGTCACCAACTCAAAAAGGTTGCCCCAATACCTCACTGCCCTCTAACAAAAAATATGGCATAGGTGGGAGATAAAAATAATCAAATAGGGTAGGGCATACCCGAATTTAAGCTTGGGGAGTAGTCCACAAGAGTGCTTGCCTTATAGGTGTAGTCGGACTAGACATGAAAATGTAAGACCAAAATTAGCATTGCTAGTAGAGGCAAGATTCAGCCCAAGAATCCCTCGATTTTACCGATGGGAGTGTCAAAGAATCAAGCATAGATAACCAAGGAGTTGAGTGTTTCCGCTCAACTCTTTTGTTTTTGCACAAGAGCTTATACTATAGCGTTTTTCAGTCTAGTGAGGTACAAAAGTTATGGGTTTTAGGCAAAAGGCAAGAGGCAAAAAGCAATAGGGAGAATAAATAATCAGTTTTTAATAACCAGATTTAATAGAGTTCTTGCATAATTAAGTTTTGAGAGGGCAAAAATGAGAAAAATAAGCATAAAATTGCCTAAAATCCCTAAATAGGGCTGGCTGAATAAATGTGAAATGTAGGCATGGTAAGGGTTTTGTGGCTTTTCTTGCGAAACAGGTGCAAGATTTTGAGAGAATCGTGCTTCAAAACCTTGCGTCTTCATCGGCCCGCGTCCTGTAGGGGCGAAGCATTCGGATAGAAAATCTACGGTTTCACCGATAGGTTATTGCCCGAATGCTTCGCCCCTACTTTTTCAGC
>NZ_JADBTF010000437.1:0-7140 GCF_020246295.1 Microcystis sp. M090S1
ACCTCTGCTCTTTCTTCTTCTTTAAGAGCTTTTTGTAAGTTTTTCTTTTCTTCTAAGTCTAGGAAATCTTTGGCTGGCATAAGTAGGATTTTTCTAAAATTACTATTTCTATTTTAGGTGGTTTAAGTGCGTTTTAGCTTACCTTGGCGACGATGCTGGGGATCGACGTAAATTAGGAAAATATGACCATAGCGATCGCCTGTCACCTGATCGACGGCGCTCCCCATCCAGAGACAAGCGATCGCCGTTTGTTGTCCTTCGACGATCCACAGGGGAGTATCGAGGCCAAAAAACTGTCTGACTGTATCAGCTAGATGGGAGAGGTTTTTTTGTTCGGGAAAAAATTCTTGATAGCTGCGGGTGAGAAAATTAATTAGTAGATAGCGATCGCTCGGTTTTCCCAGTCGCAGCCGATAATCTTCGGGAAGGTTAGCCATGCCAAGGATAAGAGAAAATTATGCCCAGGGATGGCTCGATCGGAGCGGGTGCCGCTAAATCTGCCGGTAAAAAAATCCGGATGCCAGTGGCAACCAGAGCAACTAAAAACACGAAGATAGTCAGGAGCGGGGCGATATATTGCCGGAAAAAAGCCATAATTATTTGATCTCTAAACTGCTGTTCCTTCTATTTTAAGGATTGCCAGTGGAGATATCGGCAATTTTTTTAAAAAAATTCGCCCAAAAAAAGTGATCGGCATACCGATCACTAGAAACCGACAACTAGACTATGGCTAAACACCGATTAAATCTAACGAAGGTGCAAATAGGCCGCCTCTGCTTCCAATTGACGCACTAGAGCCTCATTTCCCTGCGCTCTAGCTACTTCCAGTCGGTGTTGTAAATTTCTGCGGAGTGTTTCCCTATGGGCCACGGTGGCCTGTGTTAGGACTTGCTGACGATTTTTGTTCATGGTGGACAGACTTTTGAGCGACTTAACTTACCTTATATCTAAATCATAACATTCTCCTTAGGAAACTGTATCTTTAGCTACTGAATTTAGCGTTAAGATTTATTAAAGCTGTTGGCAACCATAGTGACAAGTCAATGACGGAACAGGCACTGATAACCCTTACTAGCGATTTTGGACTACAGGACGGTTATGTGGGCATTATCAAGGGAGTAATCGCGGGAATTGCCCCCCATGCTCGCACGATCGATCTGAATCATCAAATTTCGCCCCAAGACCTTTACGCTGGTCGTTTTATCCTCCTGAATGCCTATCAATATTTTCCCCAAGGCACTATTCATCTGGCAGTTATAGATCCGGGGGTAGGAAGCAAAAGACGCGGAGTAGGGATTCGTTTTGCCGGTGGTTATTTAGTTGGTCCAGATAATGGTTTATTTAGTGGCATTTTAAGCCAATCTCCCGCTATATCTGCCGTTAATCTCGATAATTCTTCCTATTGGCGCACCCCTAACCCTAGCACTACTTTTCATGGTCGTGATATTTTTGCTCCTGTGGCCGCTTATTTGTCCCGGGGAGTACCCCTAGAAATGTTAGGTGAGATTATTGATCCCGATAGCTTGCAACAATTAGCGATCGCTGTTCCGCAAATCGAGGAAGATAAAATCAGGGGTCAAATTCAATATATTGACATTTTCGGCAATTTAATCAGCAATATTCCCGATTATCTCCTAGAGGGAAAAAATTGGTCGGTGCAGTTGGGGCCAAAAATTATCCCCGCAAAAAACACCTACAGTGATGTTCCTTCCGGAGAAATAGTTGCTTTTATCGGTAGTCACGGGGGGTTAGAAATTGCCGTCAATAGTGGTAGCGCTCAAAAGCAATTACACCTAAATATTGGCGATGCGATCGAGGTTACAATAGATAGGGTTTGCTGAAAAAGTCTGTTGGTGGAGTTAGCAGTCAGTATTCTCCGAGTCAGGAGATAGGAGTCAGGAGTCAGGAGACGGGAGACGGGAGACGGGAGATTATTTTTATTTATTCTCCCCAATTCATAATTCATAATTCCTAATTCCCACTGATAACTGATAACTGATAACTGTTTACTGATATAGCTTTTTAATCAATTCTCATACTAATATCTAACCAAGTAGAACGGGTAATCGGGGCGCTAGTGGAAATATAATCTACTCCTGTTTCGGCAACGTTGCGAATGCGATCGAGGGTAATATTTCCCGATGCTTCTATTTTGGTTTTACTATTAAAATTGCGGATCATCTCCACAGCAGTTTGCATCATCTCTAAATCCATATTATCTAACATAATGATCTCTACCTGCTGCTGCAGGGCCTGATTCACTTCTTCTAATTGGCTGGTTTCTACCTCAATTGTGAGAGGATAGGGCATATTTTGCCGTACACGACGCACTGCTTCCTCAATGCTGCCCGCTGCTTGAATATGATTATCTTTAATCATAATTGCATCATCTAAGCCCAAACGATGGTTAATAGCGCCACCGATACTGGAGGCATATTTTTCTAAAATTCGCAATCCGGGGGTAGTTTTGCGAGTATCCACCAATCTTGTCGATAAATCGGCAATTTTCTCCACATACTGACGAGTGGCACTAGCAATCCCACTCAAGCGCATGGCAAGATTTAAAGCGACTCTTTCCCCGATTAACAGCGCATCGAGGGAACCTTCTATCTCAGCAATAACTTTAGACTTGGGGCAAAATTCCCCCTCGGCAACGGTGGGGGTAAAGTGAATAGTGGGGTTAAGCAGTTGAAAAACTCTTTCAGCTACGGGTAAACCGGCAATAACTCCCGCTTCCTTGGCAATCCAACTAGCTTGACCAATTTTAGCATGACCGAAGAAAATTGCTTGGGTGGTGCGATCGCCTCTACCGAGATCTTCTCGTAACCAGTTTTCTAACAAGGGATCAAGGACTAATAGGGGCGGTAACATAGAATTTATCGAAAAAATCGGGACGTATTTATTTTAAGTTTAGGAATGTTTGACCTGTTTGTAAACTTTCTTTAATCGAAACTTATCCCTTCATAGATTAACTCGATCGCACAGTGAAAATCGAGACTAGATAGAATAATTTCTTCCCCTTGACTATAAGCGCAGTAAAACCAAATTTTATCTTCACCGCGGCGATAAACCTCAACACTGCTCGATTCGGTATCGACTAAAACGTATTCTTGTAAACTGGCAATCTGACGATAATATTGTAACTTTTTGGTGCGATCATAGTTTCCTGTGCTAGGGGAAAGCACTTCAATAATCACTTGTGGATGTTGAATAAAATTACGAGATTCTCTATCCCTAGAATCGCAACTAATCACCAAATCGGGATAAAAATAACGACTATTATTAGCTTGTACTTTCACATCAGATACATTCACCCGACAGCCTCGCGGACGGAGATGAAGTCTTAAAGCAGTATAAAAATTCAAGGTAATATCATTATGAGGCAGACTACCCCCAGTCATGGCGATAATTTCCCCATCAATGTATTCATGGCGACATTCCTGTGTAGCTTCCCATTCTAGATACTCTTCCGGGGTTATTCTTTCTGGGTATTGAGGTTGAGCGATCATTTTTCTTTTTCCTTGTCAACTAACTAAATGAATATCCCATTTCCTTTTTATGTTAGAACATTGTCTCGCCCGAAGATTTAAGAATAGTCATAATTAAGCGGTGACTGATTAGCCTAATGATAAGATGGAGACAGAAAGCATTATTATCGCAGGTCGCTAAGATGACGAAAACAGTTGCCGATATCATGACTCCCAATCCCATCACCGTCACCGCTAACACTTCTCTGTCTGAAGCAGTGAAGATTTTGGCCGAAAAGCGGTTTAGTGGTTTACCCGTGGTGGATGACAATATACGACTGATTGGGGTTATCTCCGAAACTGACCTTATGTGGCAGGAAACGGGAGTAGAAGCTCCTCCTTACATTATGCTCCTCGATAGCCTCATCTATCTACAAAATCCTAGCCGTCACGAGAAATTACTCCATAAAGCTCTCGGTCAAACCGTGGGGGAAGTAATGACCGATAAACCTATTAGTATCACAGCCGATCGCCCTTTGAAAGAAGCGGCCTCGTTAATGTATGATCGTCATGTGCGTCGTTTACCGGTGATTGAGGAAGAAACCCACAAAGTAATTGGTATTATCACTCGCGGTGATATCATTCGCGATATGGCAAAATCCGAAGCATAATTGCTTTTCTAGGGCAACAATTAACTAAAAGGTCTTGAACAAATGAATCAATCTCAGGAAACGGTTACTTATTCCCTAGAAACTATCTTGATGCGGATTGAGGGAAAAATCGATTCTTTACAAAAAGATGTGACGGATTTAAAGATAGGGCAAGCGGTGTTAACGGGAAAAGTTGAGGGAATAGAAAATCGATTAAACTCATGGGGGTAAAACCAGAAATATGTGAAAACTTTTTTTCTGAGCAGTAATCCCTAAATTCTTGTTTCCCTTGCAATTTTTCTAAAAACTATCAGGATGAAGCGCCGTCAATTTCTCACTAATTCCGCCCTAACTGCTGTTAGTTTTTCCCTAATTACCAGAAAAGTTATTAGCAATAATTTTCCTCTAATTAAACCGCCACATCTACAACCGGGGGACGGAGTCGGTATTATTAGTCCGGCGGGGGCAACTTTTAAAGAAGATGATTTGAATATAGTTATTGAAGCAGTTAAAGCTTTAAAATTAGTGCCAAAAGTTGGTCAACACGCTTTAGATCGTTATGGTTATCTAGCCGGTAAAGATAGCGAGCGAGCCGCGGATATAAATCAATTTTTTGCCGATGATAATATTGCCTTAATTTTACCAATTCGCGGCGGTTGGGGAAGTGCTCGTTTATTACCTTATCTCGACTACGATTTAATTCGCCGTCATCCGAAAATTATCTGTGGTTTTAGTGATATAACTTCTTTATTATTAGCTATTTATGCCAAAACTGGTTTAGTTACTTTCCATGCTCCCAATGGCTTTTCTAGTTGGCGCACCGCTCAAACTGAAAGCTTTCGACAGGTTTTATTTTCTGGGGAAAAGTTGACTTTTAGAAATATTCCCGATCCCGATGATGCCAATCGTTTAATGCGGGTAAAAAATCGGATTCAAACTATTACTAAAGGTCAAGCAAAAGGTAAATTAATCGGTGGTAATTTAACCACTTTAGCCTCGATCGCAGGTTCTCCCTATCTACCAGATTTTACCAGTGCTATCCTATTTTTAGAAGATATTGGTGAAGATATTTATGAAATAGATCGCCTGTTAAATCAATTAAAATTAGCGGGAATTCTCGATAATTTAGCTGGGTTTATCTTCGGTCAATGTAGCAATTGTAGCGCCGATAGTGACTATGGTTCCCTGACTTTAGAAGAAGTTATCCGAGAATATATCCAACCCTTAAAAATTCCCGCTTGTTTAGGTTTGATGATCGGACATTTGGAGATTATCGAGACTCTAGCTATTGGTATTGCAGTAGAATTTGATGCTAATCAGGGAACAATTACTATGTTAGAATCGGCGGTTAGTAAGTAGGTGTTAAAGCATCAAAAACTGTTCCGGGGTTCCCACTCAAAGACTTTTTCAGCAGCTCCTATATTAATTTTTTGGGTACTTATACCAAATCCGTTTTTAAGGATTGTTTCTCCCTTCTCCCCGCTTGCTGCTCCCCTATAGCTTTTAAACAGGATGTAGTCTGACAGAGGAATGTAGCGAAATATACGGAGCGATCGAACCAATTTGTAATATATGTGGGCTATAAAATAGGATGATGCGAGCGTTGTCCATACTTGCATCGGGAGGGAACCGTGACGACTTTTCTGGCTTCGCTCAATTTACTGCCTTCTAGTTCTCCCGCTGCCAATTTTCGGACTGGAGAATGGACTTTTCCCACACTCTACTCCACTCTTGCTCCTGCTGCCCTAGCAGATTTAGTTTTTTCTCGTTACGAGATTGATGTACCGAAAAATTGTCAATTTTGGCATCGGGGTTTAAGTGATGTGTATCTCCTCGAAACCCTGACAACTCCCTACATTTTGCGCGTATCTCACTGCCATTGGCGCAGCAAAATGGAAATAGACTTCGAGTTAGAATTATTAGATTATCTCGATCGCTCTCAGGTTCCCGTCGCTGCGCCAATTCGCACCAAAAACGGTGATTTATCCGTAGAAATTAATGCTCCGGAAGGGAAACGTTACGCCGTCCTTTTTCCCTATGCTCCTGGAGGAATTGCTATTGGGGACATAGATATAGAACAAGCCTATCATTTAGGGGCGATCGTGGCTAATTTACATCGGGTGACAGCAGATTTTCAACCCCTAGCCTATCGTCATCCCCTCAACCTCAAATATCTTCTCGACGATTCCCTGCAAATTATCGCACCTTTTCTGCACCAACGACCGAGCGACCTAGACTGTGTCTTAGAAACCATTGGGGAAATAGAGGAAGAAAGCGCTAAATTACCGACAGAATCTCCCTATTGGGGCATTTGTTGGGGCGATCCTCATAGTGGTAATGTGCATATCACCCCTGATAATCAGATGACCCTATTTGATTTCGATCAGTGCGGTTATGGTTGGCGAGTTTTTGATATCGCTAAATTTCTGCAAGTTTCCCTACAATCCGGCTTAAATCGCCAGGTTCGCCATGGTTTCATCCAAGGCTACGATGAAACAGTGCCTTTAACCGATGGTGAATTATCTTGTCTTCAGTATCTCACCCAAGCGGCCTATATTTGGTCTTGGTCAATTAGCTTAAATAACCTGCGTTTAACCGATTATAGTCGTCTCTGCGCCAATTATTTTAGTAGCCGTTTGGCCATTCTCAAACGTTTAAGAACCCAAGAATGGGAATTATTCTAAGCAGCCTTGATCCTGCTGGTGAGCAAATTTCCTGGGGGTAGGTTGTGGGGTGTGGGGTTTTACCCATTTTCAGGGAAAAATTACCTGAATTTTCCCCCTGATCACTCCAATGACCGGCGCTTTTTGATGGCCAAAAAGCCTAAAAGTCTTATCCAAAAAGCCGGCCCCAACTAACCAAGATCAACTTACCCAAAAACCCAAAGGGAGCATCTCACCTTTGCAATGAGCATAAATACTTAGTGGAAAAATAGGCTTTTCGAGGGTAATTCTTGTTTTAATTCTCCATGTACGCAGTCTTTAAAAGCCTCTA
Organism: Microcystis sp. M090S1; assembly: GCF_020246295.1. Taxonomy (NCBI): domain Bacteria; kingdom Bacillati; phylum Cyanobacteriota; class Cyanophyceae; order Chroococcales; family Microcystaceae; genus Microcystis; species Microcystis sp. M090S1. The sequence goes on from NZ_JADBTF010000437.1 coordinate 7,112, forward strand.
TTTCGTTCCAAGACACGATTAAGAGTGGC
>NZ_JADBTF010000438.1:0-4136 GCF_020246295.1 Microcystis sp. M090S1
ACTTGCCCCGCTGTGACAATTTCTCCTCGCTCAATTGAGACTTGTTCGTTGATAATTTCAACGATTCCTATTTCATCGATAATTCCGGCTACTAATCCCAGATGGTCTAGATTTTTGACTTCAATTTCTGTTGATTGATTCCTGGTCGAACAGTCCACTCGCCTCAGTTTTCCAACAATTCCTATTTTTTCATAATTAGGGGTCTCAAGACCCCCCTAGCGGCCACCGAGAAAACCTTCACCAGCTAAGTATTTTTACTCAAGTCTCTGGAGGGGGACAGCTTATGTGACAGTTGAGGGTGCGGAATGTGGGGTAAATATCAACTGTCTGTACCTTTACACATAAACTTTGTCTAAAGTTTAAGAAAAAGTTTGATATTGGTTAAAATTTAGTCCCCCTTTTTTCCCCTTTTTTAGGCTATGATGGCAAGTCTTATTCGATAAGCTGTTCGTAGTTTAAGGGTAAGCCTCTTGCCTGTTGCATGAGTGCCTCTCCTCTATAAGTAGCCTACACTCAACGGATTTAGTATTAATTTGGTAGGCTCTCTTGGAGTTATGGTGATCAGCAAATCTTCTCAAAGAAAGGTAGTAGGCTGTATGCCCCTACCAATTACACTACGCGCAGGTGGGGACGCAACCTGGTCAGTGAGTTTATCAAACTGTTTGCGTCCATAATGTAACATGATGAATATTTTTCACCCAATGTTCAAAAGAGCCATTTGATAAGACTACGTTTACCCTTCTGAGCATGAATTTTATCTACAATCACCCCTCGATCGAGCATTGCTTAAAACAACAATTAATTCATATTTTTCCAGAAAAAAAGCATAAATTAACTTTTTATCGTTGCCCAAAGACTGATAGTATTCTCTATCGTTCACCTCTGTTTTATCATTTTACGCCCGTTCAATGTCAAACCATATTTAACCATTTAATCGCCCTTTTTCCGCAAATTCAGCTTAAGGAAGGATGGCTAGAATTATTATTAGATCAGCAATTTTTGTCCTTTTGGTTACTAAAACTAAATGATTTAATTGATAAATTTTTCTCCGATCAGCTTCCTTTCCATCCCAGAGGAGAATTTTTCTTTTTATTTCAATACACCCACGCTCGCTATTCTAGTTTGTTACAACTGCTCAATCGGGAAAAAATTAGATTAATCGAGTCTGAACTATTATCGTGGCATCATCCCGCCGAAATAGCTTTAATCCTGCAAATTTTAACCGTTTGTGATTGTTGGGAACGCCAGAAACCCTATCCCCTAACCGCAAATTTTTGCGAGGCAATGCTCAATTTTGAGCGTAAATGTCGCATTATCGGAGAATCGTCCCCAATTCAGCGATCGAGATTAATCCTGATTAGCGTCAGTCAAAAACTACTTAACCGTCTTCTCCGTCAAAAATGGCAACTGCTGCCGATGACGGAACTTTAACGAAGACAGGAGACAGGAGACAGGAGACAGGAGACAGGAGACGGGAGACGGGAGACAGCTATCAGGGATCAGATTTGAGTTTTTAGTTCACTGTTTACTGATCACAGCAAAAAGCGTTTGACAAAAGCTCACGCCGAATCTGACGGAGTAACTGCTGACGGCTTGGATGTGTAATTAATTTTGCTTAGGTACTTATAAAAATATTAACTTTTACGAATTTAGTGGACAAAACCATCAGCTTATGATAGATTTTAATTAGTGTGAGGAGCGAACCAGAATAGAGAGCCGAGACGAAACATGGACAGTCGCCGGCTCTCTTTCTGTTGTTCAGGAATTATCTTTTTCTTGGCGATATTTAATAAAAGTGGGCAAATCAACTCGAAAAGAGGAATATTTCGGGGAAGGGGAGATGATAGGTGCGGGCCAATCCCTATCTTTCTTATTTAAGGATTCTACTGGCTCAATTGTCTCTAATTCCGCTAAAAACTCATCGATGGGAGCCACTTCATCGCTTTCTTGATTCTCTGTCTGAGACCAAGGCTCGATCGCGGCTGCCTTGGCGACAATGGCTAAATCCGGGGGAGAATTGCGATCGCTACCGCGCTGGAAATACTGGGCCAAGGCCGCTTTATACTGGAGGGTGTAGCGTTGCTGACGTTGGAGACGGGTGCGTAATTCCTGCAATTGCTGGTCATAGTTGCACAGTTTTTGGCTTTTTTCCTGATAACTTTCCTGAATTAAGGCACATTCTCGCTCTAAACGGGCTAATTGTTGACGCGTGCGGGTCAATTCTGCGGTCAAATTGGCAATAATCATCGGTTGCCGTTGTTCTGCTTGACGATACTGTTCGATTTCCCCTAAAGCTCGCTGTAATTGTTGCTTTTCGTATTGCAGTTCCTCGTTTTGCTGCTGGATTAGGGTATCGCAACTTTGCCAGCGACGATTTTGCTCGGCTAACTGCGATCGCAGTTCCCCGATAGCTTGCTCCCGTCGCCAGATCTCCGCTTGTAATTCTTGATTTTGTTGACGTAAATGAGAGGATAGAGCTGCCCAATCTGTCTCATCTGTTGATTGACTCTCATGCTCGACAATTTCAGCAGTAATGACAGTATCCGCATGGGTGAGATGATCGAGGTACAGGTCGGAATTATCGTTCATAAAAGCCAAAGGATGAGGAAACCTAGAAGTTTAGAGACGTTAAAAGCCTTCTATCGTTCCAAAAAAAAATGGGAACCGCATTGTTAGAGACTGCCGCGCGGTTCCACTGCCGATCCTTAAGAGGAGAACACTATAAATAACCATAAGCTTATTAGGAATTTTTGTCAATACTTAATAAGAATTTTTTTCAATAAGTTGGAGGGGAGAGGGGAATCGACTAATTCGTAGATAGCTGTAGTGCGGGTGTCTGGCCCTGGGGCCAGGGAAGAATTAGCCACAGCAAAATTGACACAAGCAGCGGTCGAGCGGGTTAGCGGCTCGATGTGCTTCAATAATTCTATAGTTTTTATTTTCCTTGTCGTATCATGCCACGTCCCCCGAAGAAAACCCCTAGCACCCCTGAACCCCCCGAAGAGCCAATTAAAACCACTCCTCCTCTACAACCTCTACAAATTATTAAAAAGGGTTCTAGGGCTGCAGTACCCCCCAAACCCCCGGAAACCCCTCCAGAAATAATTGAGGAAAAACCAGCCGAGGAAACGGTAAAATCAGTCAGTAGTGAGATAAAATCTCCTCTCCGTCCCCGTTTCGATTCGGCTCCTCCATTCCGAAAACCGATTCCCAAAGCAGAAATTCCCGTCATCGAAAAAGCGACGGGAGCCAATGGCGAAGTATTTAATCTGACCGATTCTGTCCTCATTACCGAACCTTTTGGTACTCGTATTGCCGCTATTATCGATAGTTTTTATGCCGATGCTCAAGGCGAAATCTGGGCGCAACTCAAACCGGTAGAAGTTAATCCCGATTGTCGCTGGGAACAGGCCTGTATTCGCTCTCAGGGTTTGGTAAAGGCCGAGTAAGACAGTTATCAGTTATCAGTTATCAGTTATCAGTTATCAGTTATCAGATTTGAGTTTTAAGTGAGCAGTATTAACAAGTAATACTAAATCTGGTTATTAAAAACTGATTATTTATTCTCCGTTTTGCCTGAGTGCCTCTTGCATGAGTGCTTCTCCTCATAAGTAGCCTATACTCAACGGATTTAGTATAATTTAGATAATATCTCTTGCATAATTAATTTTTGAGGGTTCAAAAACCTCAAAAATAAGGATTAAATGGCATAAAATATGTAAATAGACCATTCAATTGCTTATTATTCATTCTTAATTCTCCTGACTACTGACTCCTAACCCTAACAACAATTTTTGATTTTTACAAGAGGTCTGATGATTTGGTATTCTCAAAAGGTTTACTGATCGGGGCTGTGGTATGATTAAGGGTAGTTTGTTAGACTATGATTTCTACTTTTCCTCTCAGTTTGTATGCTTCCATGATATTTTTCATGATCATCTGTTTTTATATGATATCATGTTGAGCAAAATTCCCTCTCTAAATTTGGGTTGAAATTATGATAACTACACTCATCGAACGAGAAGCAGAACCAATTTTAATTAGTGACTTAACCTGGAGAGAATTTAAAGCTGTTGAACAGCTAATTGAGCGCCCAGGGTTAAGGTTATCTTTTTTAGATGGAGTTTTGGAGATTA
>NZ_JADBTF010000439.1:0-3476 GCF_020246295.1 Microcystis sp. M090S1
CGTTACTTGGTATGGTTCAATAGGGTGGCATAAATCGACTAAATCCTTATCTGGCAAGAGTTCTATTGATTAGTTCGTTCTAGATCGAAAACAATTGACAAAAATCGCATCAATGTCCTTCTCTATAAGGGTTTCATCCCTCATAACTCCGTCCATTGCATAGCACAAACCGAAGAACCTTATATGCGTTCTTTATCGAAAGCCTCAATTAATATCTATTCAGGAGACATTATAACATCAATCTCTCGCATCCTTAAACCTTTGTTGATCGCCTTAGAAATACTTTCATCCAGTGCGATCACTATCTTCTTGTTAATTAAACTTTAAAACTGCGATCGCTGGTGGCATTGTTAAGTTTTCTTGAACGGGCGATTTTTGTAATCAAGAGTAGAACCATCAATATTTATGGTTCGGTTGGCTCTTGGTATGATACGAATGTCTATGGAGAAATGGGTGTTATACATTCCAGTCAAATTAAATTTGACAACTAGCGATCGCTTTTCTACGGGAACAGAGAATTAGATAAAAAATACTAATATTTTGTCGCCATCAGGTTCTAGCCGCAATTCAATTGAGTATAAAATGATCTCAGAAAAAGCCTCCAGAAAATGTCAAATCAACCATGAAAAAAATTATTTTGATTTCTAGTCTATCTTTGACAATGGTAGTCGGTGCTTCCTGGGCAAAACCGAATATAGTTTTGGCTGAAACTTGTAATTACTTTGCCGGAACTGCTGTGACGGGAAAAAGCGTTAACATCGATTTATGTTCGATTGTTCCGGCTAGTTCCCGTAGTGTTGACTTTGTTTATTATTTAGGAAATCAACGACTGGTTAGCCAAGCTAATTGTGATAACGGAACTTGGACGACTTTTCCCGAAAGACAAATTCATCGTCCCCGCTCTCAGGCGACTCAAACAATGCTAGAGGTGGTGTGTAGTTACAGATTCGATAGTTCTCAATCTAGATCAAGAATCGCTGCGGCAATAGTGTTTTCTCCACCATCAAATGTGAGAACATCCCCCAATGGCAATATCATCTGTTCAGTCAGAGAACGTAGAACCATCAATATTTATGGTTCGGTTGGCTCTTGGTATTATACGGATGTCTGTGGGGAAATGGGTGTTATACATTCCAGTCAAATTAAATTTTCCAACTAGAGAGCGCTTTTCTGCGGGAACACAGAAACGGGTAGAATCAATCAATGCAGTTGTTTTCTTTCGAGGTGTCGTCATTACTAAGAAAGCTACCCGTTCCTTAGCCGGTATTGCCGGAATTGTCGCCGTTGCCACCTTAATCAGTAAGGTTTTTGGTTTGGTCCGCGAACAGGTAATCGCCGCTGCCTACGGTGTTGGGCCAGTGGTGAACGCCTACGCTTTTGCCTACGTTATCCCCGGTTTTCTGTTAATTCTCCTCGGTGGTATTAACGGCCCCTTTCATAGCGCTTTGGTCAGTGTTTTGGCCAAAAGAGATAAATCCGAGTCCGCGCCGATTGTCGAGACTATTACCACCCTAGTCAGTGCGATTTTATTAGCTGTCACCGTCTTTTTAATCGTTTTTGCCAATATTTTTATCGATGTTCTCGCCCCCGGTTTAGATGCCGCCACCCGTGGCATGGCCATTCAACAACTGCAAATTATGGCCCCCATGGCGGTTTTAGCTGGTTTAATCGGCATCGGTTTCGGTACTCTCAACGCGGCGGACCAATACTGGCTACCGAGTCTCAGTCCGCTTTTTTCCAGTGTGGCGGTGATTATCGGGGTGGGTTTGCTGGCCTGGTCACTTGGCGATCGCATTGATAATCCGCAATATATTCAACTGGGGGGTTTTGTCCTCGCCGGCGGTACTCTCATCGGGGCGATCTGGCAATGGTTAGCACAAGTAGGCGCACAAGTCAAGGCAGGTTTAGGAAAATTAACATTTCGTTGGGATTGGCGGATACCGGGGGTGTCGGAGGTGTTGCGGGTGATGATTCCGGCGACCTTATCTTCGGGAATGTTGCATATTAACGTTTATACTGACCTCTTTTTCGCTTCTTTTATCGAAAATGCCGCCGCATCCATGCGTTACGCCAGTTTTATCGTTCTCACGCCCTTGGGCATCATGTCCAACATGATTCTCGTGCCGTTTATGCCGATATTTTCTCGACTGACGGAACCGGAAAATTGGGGAGAATTGAAGCAAAGAATCCGTCAGGGTTTATTATTGACGGCTTTAACCATGTTACCCTTCACCGCTATCTTTATCGCCCTCGCTTTCCCTGTAGTGCGGGTTATCTATCAACGGGGTGCCTTTAATCTGGCTGCCTCGGAACAGGTGGTCCCCGTATTAATGGCCTACGGTTTCGGGATGTTTTTCTATCTCGGGCGCGATGTTTTGGTACGAGTGTTCTATGCTTTGGGTGATGGCGACACGCCCTTTAAGGTGAGTATGGTAAATATTTTTCTTAATGGTGTGCTGGATTTCCTCTTGTATAAACCTTTTGGTACTCCGGGGATTGTTTTAGCAACCGTGGGGGTTAATATCATTTCTATGGGCATTTTTACGGTGATTTTAAATCGTCGTTTAGGGGGTTTACCCTTGGGAGAATGGGGTTTATCCTTATTGGGATTAACGGTAATTACAATGCTTTCTGGTGTTGCTAGTTGGGGTGCTAGTTGGGGTTGGGAAAAGGTTTTCGGTGCTGGTAATATTTTCTTACAATTATTACAGTTAGGTTTTGCCTCAACGGTAGCGGTGGGTTTATTCCTCCTCGGTGCGATGTTATTGAAGTTACCTGAATTAGACCTGTTAATCTCGCGAGTTCGTCAGAAGTTCTTGAAAAAATCTTAGGTTTAAGTTGCTGCCTCACTAGATTAGACCTCTTGTAAAAATCAAAAATTGTTGTTAGGGTCAGGAGTCAGTAGCCGGTCGTCAGGATAATTAAGAATGAATAATAATCAATTAAATGGTCTATTTAAGGATTTTATGCAATTTAATCCTTATTTTTACCGTTTTTGAACCCTCAAAAATTAATTATGCAAGAGGTTTATTAAAGAAGGGTTAAACCCTAGCTCATACTAAATCTGGTTATCAAAGACTGATTATTTATTGCCCCTTTTGCCTTTTGCCTTTTGCCTGTCTTGATATGTAGCCTATACTCAACGGATTTAGTATAATACCAAATCAGTTTTTAAGAGTCTGATTAACTCCCTCACTCGCTCGTAATTACTGTTGTAGGGGACGGAAGAATTTTTTCAATTTGCTCGCTCTCTTTTTGTTTAATGTCAAACAAATCCAATCGGATTTGAAGATTTAACCAAAAATCAGGAGAGACTTGCAAGTATTTAGCTAGTCTTAAAGCGGTGCTAGGGTTGACACTCCCCGCTCTAAAGAGACGGGGATTCTTGGTTCACAGAGATTACTTGCTTAGACAGAATTGCTTCTGAAAAAGTAGAGGTATTCTCTCCCCAAGCGTTTATTGGATCGAGCCCAAAG
>NZ_JADBTF010000044.1:0-4100 GCF_020246295.1 Microcystis sp. M090S1
AGATACAGTCAACGGTACAGCCATTTTCAAGTGAAAAATGTACCCAGTAGCCTCTTTTCAATTTTTTCTTAGAAGCGACCTGCAGTAAGGGTTTTGTTAATTTTCTAGTATTTATGTATGGGGGAAGTCCAGTAATACCTGCTCAATAATGATAGCTCAACCCAACCTACGGCCTTATCTTTACATTAGCCAGAAGGGGGATATCCGTATCAGCAGGGTGGGTTAGGGGACAGGAGTGGGGAGATGGGGAGTTTTTTGCTGTGAACAGTAAACAGTAATCAATTACCTGAAAACTAAAATCTGATCACTGTAATTAGGAATCAACTTGACTAAGAGAGGAACGTCTTTTAAAAGGAATTAGTTTTTTGATTAATTCAGGTGTAATTAAGCCTTGAGGATAAAAAATCGTTCCCAAAACGATTAAAATTCCAAAAATAATCAAACGACCATCGCGCAAGAAATTCCCTAACCAAATTGGTAAACCATTCATGCCGCCGAGGGCGCGTAAAACTTCGGGCAAAGCAGTTAAAACAATGCCGCCCACCACGGGCCCGACAAAAGTTCTGGAACCACCAATTAAAACAAAAGCCAGGAAAATAATACTAGAATCAAAGGTTCCTTGACGGGAATTCCAAGTATTGAGAAAATGGGCGCTTACCGCTCCCACAACTGCCGCTAAAACTGCCCCGAAAGTGAAGGATAAAACCTTGTGATAGGTGGGATTAATTCCCATGGCCGCAGCTGCCAATTCATCGGCACGAATGGCATTAAATGCCCGACCAATTTTGATGTTTTCTAACCGGTAGAGAAACAGCATAGTTAGGAATAAGAGGGGCAAGGCCAGCCAAAGGTAGGCTAATTGAGTAGTGAAGGGTTGGGGAATGGCGAAAATACCGACCGCACCGCCAGTTATCTCGAGATTAAGGGCAATAATTCTCAAAATTTCTACCCAGGCGATCGTGGCAATGGCTAAATAAATCCCTCGCAAACGGAGAACAGGAATACCTAAAACTATGGCTAATATTCCTGAAATAATGCCAGCAATTAACATTTCTAAAAAGACCAAATTAAGGGGATAATTGCTGCCGGTATTAGTAAAAACTTTCGTGGAAAGAATGGCGGACACATAACCGCCTAAAGCGTAAAAACCGGGGGTTGCTAAGGATAATTGACCTGCCATTAAGGGCAGATAAATTGAAATGCCTAATATGGCTCCAAATATCATTGAAACAATTAAAAAACCATAGGTGTTAAAAAAATCAGCCATATTTTCAGTGAGCGGTTATTGGGTATTGGGGGCTTAAGTTACTGGAGTCAATTAGCTAATTTTATCACCGTTTTCTCCCCTCTGATTCTCTGGTAATTCTCGAAATTATCATAATTTTTTATGTGACACTTTTCCTATATGGTAGCGTTCGCCACCTTAAAAGCAGACGGGATGATCGATGATGGGAAAAGGTATCTTCCTCAACTTTGTCCTAGAAACAGGGGAATTTATGAAACAGCAGCATTGGTTAGTTAACTCCAAAAACCGGTTCCTCGGACTCCTACGGCTGAATTTCCCGATAAAATCGCAGTAGCGGCTGAAAAAGTCCTAGAAGCTGAGGATATTATCGGTTTTACCCCAGAAGCGATCCATCAGGTGCAGGCGATCGGTGAGGAACCAGTAATGTGGTTTTAAACCTTTTCAATTCGATCCGCTCACTAATTAAGTAGCTGGTTATAATTAAATTAAAAATGGATTTTAGGTTCGATCCCCCCTGCCCCCCTTGATAAGGGGGGTGCCGATCCCCCCTTAGTCCCCCCTTTAATCCCCCCTTGATAAGGGGGGCATCTGACAACTTTTAACGCCTACCTACTTAGGTTAGAGAAATGATAGATAAATGAGAGGATCATGAGAGAAATATGAAAGTTTTCTGGGTAAAAATTAGTTAAGATAAGGGGAAATTAAAGGATAAACAACTATAGATGTTTACTTCACTCGAACTTTTAACCACTTCCTTTGTTGCCGTGGGATTAGCCGCCGATGCCGTGGCCGTTTCTTTGACCAGTGGCCTGATGATTCGTCATATTCATGTTAATAAGGCTTTGAAAATTGCTTTGTTTTTTGGGGGATTTCAAGCAATTATGCCGATGATTGGTTGGGGTATTGGTCTAACTTGTCGCGATTTTCTTGCTTCTTTTGACCACTGGATCGCTTTTATTATTTTAGGGGCGATCGGCAGTAAAATGATCTACGAAGCTGTTCAAAATGATGACGAGGAAAAAAAATTTAATCCTCTAGATTCCTATACTTTAATCGGATTAGCGATCGCTACTAGCATCGATGCTTTAGTAGTTGGTTTGGGTCTATCGATGATTAAAACTCCCTTACTTTTAGCTTGCACTGTCATCGGTTCTATTACCTTTGCTTTATGTTTTATAGCTGTTTTTATCGGGCATAAATTCGGTAATTTATTTAGTCAAAAGGTGGAAATTCTCGGCGGTTTAGTTTTAATATTAATCGGCAGTAAAATCCTCATTGAACATTTAATTGCCTAGATTATCTCCATTTTTCACTATCGGACTCCTTTTCCTGACTGTTTCAAGAGGGAAGTAGCTAATTCGGGATAACCAGCCTCAATTAAAGCCTGATCTCTGATGCGACAGGAATCGCATAAACCGCAGGGTTCAACTTCTCCTTGATAACAAGACCAAGTATCAGCAATGGGAACCCCTAAACTAACGGCACGACGGACGATATCTACCTTACTATCCATCACCAAAGGGGCAATTAATTGGGGTGCTTTCCCTTCTAAACCCGCTTTCGATGATAAATTAGCTAAAGTTTGAAAGGCTTCTAAATACTCGGGACGACAATCGGGATAACCAGAATAATCCACCGCATTAATTCCTAAATATATCGCCTCCGCTTCCCTTGCTTCCGCTAAAGAAAGAGCGATCGAAATAAAAACTGTATTTCTCCCCGGCACATAGGTAATCGGGATAATATTCGGGTTAATTCCCTCTTGGGGAATAGCAATAGATTGATCGGTTAAAGCGGAACCTCCCCACAAAGATAGATTGACTTCGATCAGATGATGTTCTTTAATATTGAGGAAATTAGCAATTTTTTTCGCCGCTGCTAATTCCCGCTCGTGTCTTTGTCCATAACGAAAGGAAAGGGCGATTAATTGATAACCAGCAGCTAAAGCGATCGCTGCTGTCGTCGCTGAATCTAATCCCCCGGAAAGTAAAATAATCGCCTTTTTTGTCATTATCCTAATGTCACCTGTGTTTGTTGATAATTAGCTACTAAGATAAATTGTTTTAGCCACCGGGAACCTAACAAAATCTCCTGAATTGCCTCCCCTGCAAAAACGGGAATTTCGTATTCCTGACCATCAATTCTTACTCTGCCTAAATATATATCAAAAAATGCTTCTCCTTGGGCAGTGCGTAACTTATCTTGGTTTAAAAATGGCCATTCAAGACTGCGAGCATCTTGGTCATTCATAACACAAAACTCCGTGAAACCAGTATCTAGCATAGCTTCTACAGGTAACACCAGACCATTAGGGCTGACTAAATCGATATCAAAATAAATTTGACCATTTTCTCCAAATCTCCCTTCAATCATATTCTGCCACTAACTCCAGTTTCATTAATGCCAAAGATATGATGGATTTTGTCGGGATATTTTGCCCTTGCTTTTTTACTAGCCACTTCTTTGTCGGGATCGATAAAATAATCGCCGCTATCGGGTTCGATCGCAATGTACCAACCATAATAATGTTTCATTAACCGGGGCTGTAAACTCTGAAAAATCGGCCAACAACGATGATAAAATTCTAATTGTCGGGCGCGATGTTTGGCCTTTTCTTCCTCTGTAGATTGAATCTCCGGAAAAACTCGACCACGACGCACTACTCGTTCAGAATTGTTGTTAGACATAGTATTTTACCTCTTGTTAGTCAATTAGGGTTTGGGAATTATGAATCATGAATTGGGAAGTGGGGAGACCACTTCGTGCGCGTTGCGGGGGGAAGTGGGGAGACCACTTCGTGCGCGTTGCGGGGGGAGACCACTTCGTGCGCGTTGCGGGGGGAGACCACTTCGTG
>NZ_JADBTF010000440.1:0-4858 GCF_020246295.1 Microcystis sp. M090S1
AAGATTATTTTATTCATTGAAAAAACCACAAATTAGGTCAGAATTTCAGCTAAATTTATGAGTTGAGATAAGTTTTTTATGGGCAGATATTTTAAAACTGTCTCTTTAATCTAATTATGATGATTATCTTGAAAAAAAATGATAATTAGACAGAAGTTCTCTTGTTCACATAGAGAACTTTATCTTCTTTTGTTTTCAAAATGAGAATTGCTGCGCTAAAAGCGAGGGAATTCTGCTGACACTAAGTTAAAAAGAATACACGGCTGTTTTGATATTTTGGTAGTTATCATCTAGGTCTGATTCTAGGAGAATAATCGCAGTAATTCTCCTAGTCATCTCGCTTACTTCCTGCACTTCTGCGATAGTTAATCCCCGTCCTAATAATTTTTCCTCGCGATAACTTAGCCATTTTTTAATAACTTGATAACCCCCGATGGTATATTCCCACACCCGGGATGGTATATTTTGCCAATAGGCTCGATCATTGAGATAAATATCATAGGTGGTCGTTCCTAATAATTTTCGCATTTCTGGGCTAATTACGCTCATTTCTGCGGTTGTATATTGTCTGGCGATCGCTTTTCCTTTACCCGGCATTGTCACGCCATTTTTCCCCCCATGTCCCCAACCGACGTTAATAATTAAATCCCCCTTATCTGGGTTTAAATTTCCCCCATCAGTGCAGGAAATCAAGGCGATTTTTTGCAGTGCAGGGGTCGGTTTTTTGGTGACTCCTATAACGGGGTTTTCTGTGTCTAAAAGAGATGCGATCGCTTGTCCTAGTTCGGCAGATTTAATTAATAATTCTTGGCTATTGGGAAGGGGAATTCTTGGGAAGTCTTGACGAATACCGTCGGCATTTTCCCGAAGATATAAGGGAGAGTACCCAATCGCTAATGCGTGCAGCCAAATTAAGGAAGCATTCTCGATATTTTCCTCAAGATTATTAATACCCAGTTGATTTAAGTATTGACGAGATTTTTCTGAGAGATTGGCTGTTAGAGTGGTGTCGATAAATTCTTGTGTATTGAATAGTTGCTTTGAATATTTTTGTGTTTTTTGCTTACTTTCGGGTTTAAGTAAAATTGGAAAATGTCTTGCGTGTCCAGATATACAATCATAGTCACAAACTAACTTAGAAAAATAAAATGGAGAACCTTCTGGAGATTTATCCGCAGTATCACGAGTGATAATAAAAGCATTATTATCAGTTTTTTGTTCTAGCAATTTTGGGCTAGGTTCGCTAAACAAAGGCCGCAAGTTTTCTAGATAACACCAACGAATGTCGAAAGGTTTAAAAGGATATTTTACGATACAATTTTCATTAAAAATAAATTGTGCTAATATCTTTTTTCTTGCGTCTGAGCCAATAATTCTGTTGCCATTCATCATCAAAGAAGGATAAATCTTTTTAATTTCTTCGTCAGCTATTGAATTATCAAAGTAAGCTTTAATTCGTTCTGATAAAAGTTGCTTTTCAACAGAGATAAGTGCAAATCCTCTCCTTTCTACTGGTCCATTGAAAGGCATTATTTTACATAAATCTGTTAACTTTGGCCATGCTAAATAGTGAGAGGAAACATCGGAGGGACGGAAAGAATAACGATTAGATTGTTCTGGGTTAGAGACTTGATAAAAAGAATCAAAATCTTGATTGTTTAAACTATCTAATAACTGTTCTCGTTTAGCAACTCCCCAGAAATGGCGAAAATAGACATCAACATTTTTATTCCTTACTTCCTTTCTTACCATTAATCCGATAGTTGTCCCGACTCGAATTCCTTCCTTATTGTATTGAGTAGAAAAAACACTAGGATCGGGATTACCTTCAGGGGTTAACTTTCCTGTTTCGCGACTATCCCCATTGAGACAATCAAACCAAAGACGATCAAATTCTTGTAAAAATCTTTGTCGCATCACCACAAAAGAAGGATCACCGAGATAGGAAAAATTAGAAATATAACAAACAACCCCTTTACCAGTATTTTCTGAAATACATCTTTCCGCTAAACGGAAAAAGCGCACATATAACTCATCCAAATTAAACTTTTTAATCCCCCAATCGGAGATTAAACCCTGTTTATACACTTCCACTAAACCTGCTTCTTCCGCGGGACTGGTTCCAGCAAAAGCATTGTAGGGAGGATTACCGAGAATAACTAAAATCGGTTTACCGCGCTTAACTTCATCAGCTGCCTCTCGTTCCTTATTTAACTCCGGAAAACTTAATTGTAGCTGTTGAATTTTCTGTTTACTTTCCTCATCGGGAGGTTGCCAACCAGTTAAAGCATTAGTCAGATAAACCCCAACCCGTTCGCTATCTTCTATTAAAGGTACACCCAAACTTTGCAGGAATAAACCTAATTGTAGATGAGCGACGACAAAAGGAGCGGTTAAAATCTCGAAACCGAAAATTCTTTCTATAGCTGCTTTTTTCACCAAAGCCATGGCTAAAGCACCCGCGCCATTTTCCTGTAAAGTATCGGTAATATAGCGCAAAACCTCGACTAAATAAGCACCGGTGCCACAGCAAGGATCGAGAATATAAACATCGGGATTAGCTAAACCGTCCTCGATATTTAATTCTTCTCGTAAAACTCGATCGACTCGCGCTACCATATAGCGAACAATTTCCGGAGGAGTGTACCAAACTCCCAATTCTTTGCGTAAATCGGGATCAAAAGCTTGCAAAAATGGTTCATAGAAATACTGTACCGCTTGTCCCTCATCGAATTGACGAAAAAACTCCTCTCGTCGCACTCGATTTAAAGCTGCACCAGTCCAATTCAAAACTTCTACTAATCCCAAAGATTTTAACTTACTCGGTGCGGCGATCTGCTCGAATAGGATCGCTAACATGGGAACATGGAGATGGTGGGCTGCGGATTTCCAATCGAACTTATCCTCTTTATCCTCGCGATTGAGGTTTTGCTTGTGCCATAATACCCAAGCGGAGAATAAACCATAAAAGAGGGTTTGCACGAGGGTAGAACGAAAAAATTTATTCCCCTGTTCCCGTTCAAATTTGATACCGAGGGCATTTTCTAAAGCTTGACGAATATTGGCCAGAGCGGGAAGATCGGAATGATGTTCTAAGCGTGCTTTTGCGTCGCGCGCATAGGAAGCAAGAAACCAAGCAACATCGGCCGGTGAGGTGATAGGAGCCGCCTGCAAAAGCACTCTCTTTAGGTATTCTAAGAGGCTATCACCATGTTCGTCGGCAAATTTGGATGGATTTGAGGTTTTTAGCCAAAACTCGGCTTCTGACGGGGCTAAACTATAGGCTTCTAATTCTACCGGTTGACCTTGGCTATTGCGGCCGATGAGCAGAAAATCGCGATAATTGGTGACTAATACTTGACCGTATTTTTGCCAGTATTTTTGTACTTGCTCGCTGGCGGCGATTTTTTTGATATCTTCTTTGGTTCCCTTAATCTCGATCGCACCTCTTTCGGGAAAAATCGCCGTAAAAGGTTCTAATTCTTGATTTTTGGGGAATTGATCGACGTTAAAAAGTCCCCCGTCCGGCAATCCCGCACCCTGATTTCTGAGGTTGATAATGCAGCGGACTCGCGGTTTTAGGGTTTTACCGATTTCGTTGAGGAGAGTTTCGAGAGTGCCGTAGTAGGAGGTTTCTTTTACGGCTGCTTGGGAGGAGTGGATTTCGTGCAGGTTGCAAAAATAATTGACGAGGGGATTCATTAGGAGTGTTGTAAAAATCAAAAATTGTTGTTAGGGTTAGGAGTCAGGAGTCGGTCGTCAGGAGTCAGCAGAATTAAGAATGAATAATAATTAACTAAATAGTCTATTTACATATTTTATGCCATTTAATCCTTATTTTTGCCATTTTTGAACCCTCAAAAATTAATTATCGGTCGCAACTAGCTTCTGAAGCCTAATCCTGGTCAGGCGTTTGCTTACGGGCCCTCTCTACTCGCACTTAGAAATTAATTGAATGGAAAGAGCTTCTACGGTACAGTGAAAGTTAACGTTGCTGTTGGAAAAAACCTAATCCCATGAATCGTCGTGAATTTGTTGCCCTCGTTGGTGTTGGCGGAGCCATGGCCTGCGCCCCAGAAATCCTAGCGACGGCTACCGACCAAGAGATGACCCCGGCCCAAGCGGCGGATGGCTTTGTGAAAGTGACGGGCATTACCCTCAAAGAATTGGAAGCCAAAGGCAGTTTTCTGGATAAAAAATCCCCCGTCGGCTCCTTGCTCCTGATCTGGGAGAAAAAGGCGAAAAAGATCAGTGCTGTAAACCCGACTTGTACCCATGAAGGCTGTACGGTGAAATGGGATACTGGCGCACAGATTTTAGCTTGTCCCTGCCATCCGGGAAAATTTACCGCCACTGGGGTCGTCACGAATAAACCCCCAAAACGCAATCTAACCACCTATCAAGTCAAGGTCGAAAAAGACGTTATTTTCGTGAAAAAAGCTTAACGGGGTTGACGGAATACCATGCCTTTGGTGACACGAGTAGAATTAGTGACTCTCTACTCGCACTTAGAAATTAATTGAATGGAAAGCCCCCATGACGGAGGGAGATGAGGGATTAATCAGTGTGACTTCCTAGACGTAGGTTGGGTTGAAGAATGAAACCCAACGCCCGCATGGGTTACGCTACCGCTAACCCATCCTACAAATAATTGTGCCTCCCTACTTAGGGCTTGCTGAAAAAGTCGCTCAAAGAATTATGCTATTGAGTGCCAATAATTTGTCGTTCAACTGATAAGTTTTACTTGAGTAAAATAACTTTTAACATAATTTTTATTAAAGCGTTGCCGGCATCTTAGTTCATTTGTTCGCCGAAAAAGCCAGAAAGACAAAAAAAGCCCAAAAAACTGCCGAAGCAG
>NZ_JADBTF010000441.1:0-6118 GCF_020246295.1 Microcystis sp. M090S1
CACCGATAGGTTCTTGCCCGAATGCTTCGCCCCTACTTTTTCAGCAGACCACTAGGTAGGGTTTGCGGCAAAAAGTTTGTTGGTGGGGTTAGGAGTCGGTCGTCAGTAGCCGGTCGTCAGTAGCCGGTCGTTTCAGGCTTTGTTGCCCTCTCTTTTTGTACTAACTTATGTACTGAAAGGAGGATAATGCCAGGTTTTTGGGGGTCCCAATCCGATTTTCGCAGCATGAACATCGGATTTTAACAGGTCAAAAGCCTTATTTTCAAAGGGTTTTACCATTATTCAGCCGACCCTAAATAAATATTTTTCTTTTCTGTCTCCCCTTTTGGATTAGACTGGTAATTGAGAATAATTAGCATTTATTTTAGCGATCACAAGTCTTAGACAGTTTCAAAACCGTTGACTGAGACTGACAGTAGTGCAGTTATCACCCTTTGGCTACTGAAGTAAACTCGATGAGCTATCAAGGAATTATTGTCACTCTTGAATGAAAGACCTTCTTTACCTTTGGAGATAAGAAAAGCATGGACGATAAAATTAGACCTAATGAACCAGAAGAACTGGAAAAATCGCCAAATAAAGCCCAATTTTCCCCTTGGGGTGGTAAAGAGGCAGAATTAGACAATGTCACTCCCACGGGTAATGACTTGGCTGCCACTTATCCTTTAGCACAAGTGGAAATGGGAAAAACCGTCTGGTTAGTGGGATTTCAGGGGACAGGAGGGATCAATCGACTCCTAGGTATGGGATTAAACCCCGGCATTCAATTACAGGTAATTAGCTCCCAACCGAGGGGATCGGTTTTAATTGGCATTCAAGACAATCGTATCGGTATCGGGGCAGAAATGGCCGAAAAAATCCTCGTTAGTGACAGTCAACCGAAAAAACTGGAACCCAAAAAAGACCTACCTGAAGTAAGAACATTTCTGCGGGAGATACCCATAGGAAAAGCGGGTAAAGTTGTCGGTTATGACCGAGCATTGCGCGGATACAAAGGAAAATTGCTATCAATGGGATTAACTCCGGGGACAGAGTTTACCGTCATTCGCGTCGCACCTTTGGGGGATCCCGTCGAGATTCGAGTGCGGGGATTTCATCTCAGTCTGCGAAAACAGGAGGCAGACACTTTAATCGTCGAAGAAATAGACCCAAAAAGCTAAATTTAATCATCTAAGCCTATTCATCACTCAATATCCTAATTATGGTCAAACCCATTATCGCCTTAATTGGCAATCCTAACTGTGGCAAAACTACCCTTTTTAATGCTCTCACGGGGGCCAATCAACGCACTGGCAACTGGCCGGGAGTAACAGTCGATCGCAAAGAGGGACGATTTCAAGTTAACGGGGAAGATATCACCCTTGTGGATTTACCCGGAGTCTATTCCCTCGATGTAGAAGAAGGGGAGACAGGAATGGATGAATTAGTCGCTAGGGACTATCTGCTGTCAGGAGAAGCGGATTTAGTGATTAATATCGTCGATGCTTCTAATTTAGAGCGCAATCTCTACCTTACTACCCAAATCATGGAGATGCGTTTACCGATGTTGATTGCCCTAAATATGATGGATGTGGCCAAAACTAGGGGTATTGTGGTTAATCCGCAACTCTTAAGCGTTCGCATGGATGCAATTGTCGTGGCGATTAGTGCAGTTAAAGGGGAAGGAATCGGAGAATTAAAGCAAAAAATTGGGGAATTAGTCAGTAATATTAGCCATACTGCCGCTTATGTGGCTTATCCTGCGGTAATTGAGGAAGCTCTTAACGAGATTGTTGCCTACATTAACGACCATAGCAGTAAAAGGATCGTTGAGCCAAGATGGACTGCTTTAAATCTACTGCAATACGAGGATCGCATCGCCCCAGAATTGCGCTCACAGGAACTATTAAGCATTATCGTCAAGCATAGACGACAAATACACCAAGTTTTAGGGGAAGACCTTGATATTTTAATTGCTGATACTCGTTATGGCTTTATTCAACAAGTTACCCAGGGAGCCACTCAACGGACTGGACAGATAAATGATACTATGTCTGATCGCCTCGATCGGATTGTTCTCGATCGCTGGTGGGGAATTCCGATATTTTTGGGCGTAATGTACCTAATGTTCTTGTTTACCATCAATGTTAGTGCTGCCTTTATCGATTTCTTCGATTTAACTGCCCAGACTATCTTTGTCGATGGTTTGTCCCAAGTTTTACAAAAAATCCATACCCCGGGTTGGCTAATTGCTCTGCTCGCTGATGGGGCGGGGGGAGGTGTGCAAACCGTCGCCACTTTTATCCCCGTAATTGGCTTTATGTTCCTCTTTTTGTCAATTTTAGAGGATTCCGGCTATATGGCCCGGGCAGCCTTCGTCATGGACCGATTGATGCGTTTGGTGGGATTGCCGGGTAAATCCTTTGTTCCCATGCTAGTGGGATTTGGTTGCAGTGTACCGGCAATTATGGCCACCAGGACCCTAGAAAATTCTCGCGATCGTTTAATGACGATTATGATGAACCCTTTTATGTCCTGTGGGGCCAGATTACCTGTTTATGCCCTATTTGCGGCGGCTTTTTTCCCCATAGGTGGTCAAAACATCGTTTTTGGTCTTTATATCTTAGGAATTCTCGCCGCTATTTTGACGGGATTGGTGATGAAAAAAACCCTACTCAAGGGAGAAGTCAGTCACTTTATTATGGAATTGCCTCCCTATCATCTACCGCGTCTGAAAGGGGTTTTAATTCGTACTTGGGAACGTCTGCAAGCGTTTTTATGGAAAGCTGGACGAGTTATTGTTTTAATGGTGATGATTTTGGGACTACTCAACTCCCTCAGTTTTGATGGTTCTTTTGGTAATCAAGACAGCGAGCGATCGGTTTTAAGTGCTACCAGTAAAGCTGTAACTCCTATTTTCTCACCCATGGGACTAGAACCGGAAAATTGGCCGGCAACGGTGGGAATTTTTACGGGAGTTTTTGCCAAAGAAGCGATGGTAGGCACATTAAACTCAATTTACAGCCAACTAGCAGGGGAAGATAACCCGAATAAGGGGGCAGCACAGGTAAAATTCGACTTTTGGGGGCAAATTCAGGAAGCTATCGCCACTATTCCCGCCAATTTAGCGCAATTACCCAATCAATTACTTGATCCCTTGGGTTTAAATATTGGTGATCTGCAAGATCAAAAAACGGCTGCCGAGAAGCAAGAAGTAGATTTAGGAATCTTTGGGGCAATGGTGAAAAGATTTGATGGTCAAGCGGGTGCTTTTGCCTATCTATTGTTTGTTCTGCTCTATTTTCCCTGTGTTTCGGCCACATCGGCAGTATATCGCGAAACTAATGCCGGTTGGACTGCTTTTATTGCCTTCTGGACCACAGGAATGGCCTATATTGTTGCCACTTCCTTCTATCAAATCGCCACTTTTTCTCGACATCCGGGATTTTCTCTCTTTTGGATAGTCTTGATGGGTTTAACCGTAGTCGGGGTTTTATTCACCTTAAAAAATCTCCGTCCCCGAAAAATCAACCGTCCCGCAATTTAAAAGTAGGGTGGGTTAGGCGACAAAAAGCTAGGCAACTAACTAATTATTTAGATTCGCCGTAACCCACCGCAATCAAGTAACTTTTCTCGATTTTTTCGCTTATAAACCATGATTTTAACCGATATACAGGCTTATCTTGCCAAAAATCAGAAAGCATCTCTGGCTGACTTATCCACACACTTTCGGATGTCAGCGGATGCCTTAAGTCCCATGCTCGATCGCTTGCTGAAAAAAGGGCGAATTCGCCTGATTTCCCTAGAAAAATGCGGAGGATGCAGCCGTTGTACCCCGGAATCTATGGCTTTTTACGAATGGATTGAGGGCAATTCCACAGGGACAAACAACTAAAAGTTTAATAATATAGAAGTTATCTCACCATTAAGATAACTGCTGTATTATCAGTTGAAAAGATACTTAATAGAGCCGTAGATTAATAACATTGCCGTTAAAGTCATGGCCATAATTAGGGGGGCGATTTTGGCTAACCAGCAAGCCACGAAGATTATCCCGATTCCGTCAGCGAGTAAGATGGGTAAACGTGGCCCTATGCCATGGTCAATAATTTTTTCCGTGGTTGGCTGCAGTTGAATCTTGGCTAAACAATGAAACCAAATTTGACTGACCAGAACTATTAAGGACCCCCATCCTATCCAGAGGGCAGCCACTTGACACTCCCATCGCGCTTAAGCGAGGGATTCTTGGTTCACTGAGTTTCCTTAATCTGGCAGGACGTATCCAACCAAACCAGAGGGAATCTCTCCCCAAGCGTATTAGTTTCCGTGTGTCCCACGGTACTTAGTCCCTTTTTGAGAATGTTGATAGCGGCGTTAATATCTCTATCTTCTACATAGCCACAATGGGGACAAATATGAGTTCTTGTAGATAGAGATTTAGGGACTTTTTGACCACAATTAGAGCAATTTTGACTCGTGTTATGGGGGGCTACTGCTACCGTAGCCTTACCATATTTAAAACCAAAATATTCTAACCATTGCCGAAAAGTTGACCAAGCCACATCATTAATAGATTTAGCTATTCTAGAGTTTTTTACCATGCCTTGAATATTTAAGTTTTCGTAAGCTATGAAATCGTTAGATTTAATGACGCGCAATGCCTCTTTTTCGACAAAGCCTTTACGTTGCCTACTTACTCTTAAATGCTTTCTAGCATATCTCTTTCTAGCCCTTTGGTAGTTGTTTGATTGGGGTTGACCTTTTCTAAACTTTTTAGATTTCTTCCGATTCAGACGGTTTAATCTTTTTTCTGCCTGGCGATAGTATTGCGGTATTTCTACCGTTTCCCCATCACTGTTAGCGTAGAAAACTTTTAAACCTACATCCAATCCCACACATCTTTTTGTTGGTTCTAGGGGTTTAGCATATTCCCGAATATCAACGCTAAGACAGAATTGGACATAATAACCATCCGCTCGTTTAACAATCCTAACTCGTTTAATTTGGTCTAGAGGGTAAAAGTTTAAGTCTCTGGTTCCTTTTAGTTTAACCGTGCCAATGTTTTTCTTATCTGTGAAAGTGATTTTCTTTCTATCCTCCGATAGTTTCCATCCGGAGTTTTTATATTCCACAGAACGATTATTTTTCTGAAACTTGGGATAACCCTTTTTACCTTTAACCTTTTTCTTACAATTGTCATAGAAACGAGCAATAGCTGACCATGCCCGTTCAGCAGATGCTTGTCTAGCCGTAGAATTTAGAGTATCGACAAACTTGAACTGAATGGCTGCGAACTGCACAATATTTATTGAGAGAATATTTATCGATTTTGTCTTCTCTCTTGGCATCCATCCAAAGCCTTAAAGCCTTATTACGGATGAATTGTACTGTACGAATAGCTTCATCAATGGCAGAACATTGACTTGGTTTGACGACTGCTTTCATTTCTAAGACAATCATTGTTTATCGACCTCAAACAACTTATTTTAAGTTAACCTGTAGAGCATCGGATTGTCAAGATTTTAGTTGACATTGAGCTTTTACATTGAGCCTTTACATTGAGCTTGTCGAAATGTGTCGAAATGTGTCGAAATGTGGACACTGAGCTTTTACATTGAGCCTGTCGAAATGTGTCGAAATGTCGTGCTTCGCTGTTTTATACTGGTCGGGGTTTCATCCCGTCGCTAAAAGCGAGGGTCTTTACCCCGACATTCAAGATAAAAGCCCGATAATTCTAAAACAATTGTACTAACTGTAACCATAAAAAAGCGATCAAGGCGAGGATCGCTGGTTTTTTGCTGAAATTGGGCAATTTCTGCCAAGTCCACCGCTGCCATGCGTGCCTGTTCTATACACATCACCAGGGTACCTAGGGCAAGAATAGCAGCGGATAGGTTTTCCGGTGAGAATATTTGGGAGATTATGCCTAAACTAGCCGGAAAAAACAGTAAAAAAAGCATCGTTCGTCTCATCTATTCGGGGTGGGGTCGGATTAAGATAAGAGGCTCTTCGTTACCCTTTATGCTAAATCAACAGACAAGATGCCAAGATAACATACTTCTAACCCAAAAATTCCGAAAGTTTCTAAAGCCATAGCCTCTCCGTTTTATTAGTTTAAGTTTATTGTTGATTCCCTCGA
>NZ_JADBTF010000442.1:0-9813 GCF_020246295.1 Microcystis sp. M090S1
AATTTATTCTCAATTATAAAAATTGAGATAGTTTGTGCCGCTTAAATAAAGAGGTTTTGATAACCAAATTAACGCATATCTAAAGAGTTTTGAGTTAAAAGTTAAACTTCAAGTTTTCATTCAGGACGAATGTACTGGTTAACTAATTTTTTGGGAAAAATTAGTTAACCCATCATTATAACATATAATTAATTTGCAAGAGTTCTTATGAAAATGCGGCTTTGGAAGCTATGTATGAGCTAGGACTATCTGTAATTGATTGCTTAGATAATCGGAAGTATTTGAAACCATCAAATCCGCCTAGCTCATCATGAAATCTACGCATTTTAATCGCTGTAGGGTGCGTTCCCTAATGTGGCTCCTACTGCTGCACCGATAGTGATTAAACCGCTGACTCATATCATTTTTCAAAAGTGATGACAGACTTAGTTGATTATTCCAAAGTGCAATTCCTCTCTGAGAGCGGAATTGCACTTTCAGATGTTAATCACGACTATTGAAAATTGGTATCAATTTCTTTTTCAACCAGATTTTGGAATACCAGCTATTAGTTGTTGAGCAACTGAAGTAAGGTGGGCATTGCCCACCCTATTGTTGTATGGATGTAAGTTGGATTGCAAGCTCGAGTTTTTAACCAGGGAACCAATCTTCATCAAGAATTTTCTCAATTGTCCAAGGACAGTCAACTGGTAAAGTTAATCCACTTTTGCGGCTCGCTTTTCCCAGAGCTTTTTGATAACAATAACCAAACCGTTCTAAGGCATGATTGTAGATTACCTTAGAGCGAAACAGCAAGCTCAATTCCAATCTGAAATTATCTATCTCGTCTGTCCAGTGGGGTAGGTAGTAAGGATGCTTCCAGTAGGCGTAAAGTAGCAGGTGACTGAGGAGTTGAATAAGAAAGCTTTCTGCTTTGTATTTGCGTTCATCAACCATTTCCTCTAATTCCTCGGCTAAAGTTTGCCAATCTAAAGTATTGCGCTCAGGCGATCGCAGTTTTTCTGCCTGGTCTTGCAGCCAAGCTACATAGTCTTTCTCATATAGGGTTTCAGCCATTAATTTTACCTCTATACTAATCTTTTTTTGTCCTATCAAAATATAGCTCTCATTGTATAGCTCAAGCACCAAGAAAATGCTGGTTATTGAAATATTACATCCCATCATTCAGTCAATAGACCTCTGGTAAAAATCAAAAATTGTTGTTAGGGTTAGTGCGATGCCGAAGGCACTGCGTAGCAGTACGCCATCGCTGTAGGGTGCGTTCCCTAATGTGGCTCCTACTGCCGCACCGATAGATTTTTGGGAACGCACCATGCTCATTCATTCGAGCAAGTGATTACAAGCTATACTTTAGAAGGTCATAATCTGAGATTTATTAAACTTCTGAAATGGTAGAGTGAGCAAGGAATCAAGTTCTTTTTTATGTTTCCGATGGGAATCATTCAGACAGAGAATCCCAACGATGGCACTGTTGAAGATATCGAACCAGGAATCCCGCTCGGACAAGCTGAAAAAGTTTACCGTAAAGCGACGTTACCCGTGTGCAACTATATCTTTAGTCTTGATTTACAAGGCTCTCAGAAATCAGCCGAGATAAAGTATCCTCGGGAACCCTGATTCTGTCCCTATTTAACCCCAGTTCGGGTTACTATAGCTAATTTTTGGCTGTTAGCAATTATAGCTCTCAAAAGGGGGTGGGAATGATGAGATCAAGTTTATTTTCGGTCTGAGGATGACGAAAAGATAATTGTTTAGCGTGTAGGTGTAAACGGTCGGACTGCTTACCATTGTACAAGCGATCGCCTAAAATTCCTATCCCTAATCCCTGTTGACTATGAACGCGAATTTGATGGGTTCTTCCCGTGTAGGGAATAAATTCGAGGCGAGAATAATTGCCTTCTTTACCGACAACTTTAAAATAGGTTTGACTAGCTTTTCCCCTTTGCCAGTCCACAGTTTGATAGGGTCGATTTTGCGGATTTCCCCAGAGAGGTAGGTCAATTATGCCTGATTCTCGCTCAATAATTTCTGATAATATAGCTTCGTAGATTTTCTCCACTTCTCGCCGTTGAAATTGTTGGGATAAACAACGATAAATATCTAAACTTTTAGCTAGTAATAATAATCCCGAAGTTTCTCGGTCTAAACGATGAACGGGAATGACATTTGTTCCCTGACGACGAAAACGATTGACCACAGCATCTTGACTATCTTGATAACGTCCTGCTACCGATAATAATCCTGCGGGTTTATTAATAGCAATTATTCCCTCATCTTCGTAGATAATTTCTAGGGATGAACGTAAACCAGAGAGTAAAAAACCCATGAGAGGTTGACATCTTTCTTGACAAGCGCCATAAAATTCTCCCTGTTTTCTATCTCGATTCGATTCTCCCCACCAAAATTCGGCCATGGCGATGGGTTTTAATCCTTTCATGGCGGCATAATTTAATAATTTCGGGGCGCAACATTCCCCTGTTCCCGTCGGTAACAAATTACTGCCCATCAATTTAGCCAAGGAGAGAGATTGTCCAGAAAAATTATTTAAACAGTAGGATTGATACAGCAATTCCTGTAACTGTTTGGAGAGGTTCCTACGCTGTTGCTTAAGTTCAATAATTCTCTGATTGGCTACGTTTATTTTCTCAATTAAGGGTTTTAAAACTTGTTTTTGTTCCTGTTTTAATTGCTTTCTTTCTCTTTTTTTCTGACGACTGATATTATTTAATCTTTCTAATTCTTCTGGGTTTAAATTTCCTAAATTTCTTAACCTATCTCGTTCCTGTTTATGGTTTTGATGTTGTTGCTGTAAAGCTTGTATTTTGCGCTCAAAATTTGCTTGATTGAGTCGATATAAATTATGTTCGGGAATTGATTGTAGGGTAATAATTTCCTGTTTAATTGTTTCTAAAAGTTGCAAAACTCGCTTTTCTTCCCGAATAATTTTTTCTCTCCCCACTAGGGACGGAACCCAGCCAGCAGCTTCTCCCTGTCCAGAAAAAGCTTTTAAAACTTCTATTTCGCCAGCAGCATTTTCTCCTAACAAAATTCCATACATTTTACCTTGAGGATTGGTGATAGTTGTCATCAAATCTTGGGCAATTTTTTCAGCCAAAAGAGTGCGGGGCAAGCGCAATAACTCGCCCGTTTCGGGACAAATTCCTTGATAATAATAAGTAACTTCCTTCACTCTTTAAGAACAGGAAAAGGGGCCAGAGATACCCCTAAGAAAAACCATTGGCAAAGAAATCAATAGTTTCCTGTAAAGCGACAATAAAGCGATCGATTTCTTCGCGGGTATTATAAAAATATAGACTTGCCCGCGCGCTGCCGGAAGCATCAAAAAAGCGGTGTAGAGGTTGGGTACAGTGATGACCGGAGCGAATAGCGATCCCTTCGTGGTCTAATAAAGTAGCTAAATCACTAGCATGAATCCCTTCCACATTAAAGGCGGCTAAACTAGCCCGACCTTGGCCTGTTAAACTAGGTGGCGGCCCGTAAATTCTTAAACCCTCAATTTCTCCTAATTTTTTGAACAAATGGGCGGTTAACTCTTCTTCGTAGGCATGAATATTATCCATACCTAAACCCATTAAATATTCTACTGCAGCACCGAGGGCAATCGCTTCGCCGATAGCGGGGGTTCCAGCTTCAAATTTGTGGGGCAGTTCGGCACAGGTAAAATGGTCTAAATAGACTTCTGCAATCATTTCGCCACCACCAAAAAAGGGCGGCATTGCCTCTAAAATGGCCTCTTTGCCGTACAAAAATCCAATACCGGTGGGGGCGCACATTTTATGACCACTAGCCACCAACCAATCACAATCTATGGCCTGCACATCAATGGCTAAATGGGGGACACTTTGACAGGCATCAATTAATACTTTCGCACCGACTTGATGGGCAAGGCTGACTATTTCGGCAACGGGATTAATACAGCCTAATGTATTAGAAACATGAAGGACAGCAACTAATTTAGTTTTGTCAGATAACAAAGATTTATATTGTTCTAAATCAAAGCTTTCTTCGCTGGTTAATCGCACATATTTAATCACTGCCCCCGTCTTTTGGGAGACAATTTGCCAGGGGATTAAATTACTGTGGTGTTCCATGACCGAGAGAATAATTTCATCCCCTGCTTTCAGGGTATTTAATGCCCAACTGTAGGCGACTAAATTAATCGCTTCCGTGGCGTTGCGAGTATAGACAATTTCCCGACGAGAAGCGGCATTAATAAACCTAGCGACCTTATCTCTGGCCCCTTCGTAGGCTTCCGTTGCCCGGACACTTAAAGTATGCGCCCCCCGATGCACATTGGCGTTATCTTTTTCGTAATAGTTTCGCAGGGTTTCTAATACTTGAATGGGTTTTTGGGAAGTGGCGGCACTATCGAGATAGATAAGGGGTTTATCGTGTACGGTTTGATGGAGGATAGGGAAATCGGCGCGGACTTTTTGGGCGAGGGTTTTTTCTTGGATAATTGTCATTTTAGTCAGGAGTCAGAGGGGTACTTTGGGCAGGTTGGCACCCACCCCGGTAGAGTTATTCCACGCTGCGACAGGCGACGCATTGCCTCAATCTTTGGCGGAGGGATTCTAGAGGAATTTTAGCTAAAATCTCGGCCGAGAAAGCATCAATTAACAAACTGCGGGCGGTGTCGGCACTTAAGCCCCGGCTTTGCAGATAGAATAAATCATCGGCTTCCAGTTGGCTAACGGTTGCCCCGTGGGAACATTTGACGTTATCGGCGGTAATTTGTAATTCGGGTTTGGTGTTGACTCGTGCCTTCTTAGAAATTAACAAATTCCGATTTAACTGGGAGGCGTTGGTTAATTGGGCTGGTTTGGGAACAAACACTTTACCATTAAAGATGGCGTGAGCGCTACCATCAACGATACATTTATGCAGTTGCTTGGTGATGCCGTGGGGATGGTTGAGATAGATGGCGCTGTGGGTATCGGTGGTTTGTTGTCCGGTAATCATGGCTAATCCGTGCAGATTTGTCTCGGTTTGTTCTCCTTTTTGCAGGATATCGAGGTTATGACGGCAGAGTTTAGCTCCTAGATTTATCTCGTTGAGAGTGTAACGGCTATCGCGCCCTTGTTCAATTATCGTGCGTCCGATGTGAAAACCATCTCCCGATTCCCGTTGTACTCTGGTATGGATGACTTCGGCGTTGGCTTCGAGGTAAATTTCCGTGACAGCGTTGGTAAAATAAGAGTAATTTAGAGGTAAATCGGAGCAATGTTCGGCTAAAGCCCCGTAATTCTCAATAATATTTACACTAGCTCCCGTTTCCGCCACGATTAGGCTATGGGGCTGATAAAAGCGGGGAATTTCCTCCACAACGGTGATAAATAAGAGATGTATCGGAGTTGCGACGACGGTGTTAGCGGTGACGTGAATTACTGCCCCATCGCTTAAACCAGCTTGGTTGAGTGCGGTAAAAAATTCGGGTGTTTTTTCTTTCCCTAGATAGTTGACAAGAACATCGTTTTGTGCATTGGCGAAATGCCCGACGCTGACACCGGCGGGTAAAGCGGAGATATCGGACAATTCGGGCTGATAAATGCCGTTAACGAAGACTAGGTGGCTGTTTTTGGCTTCGGGCAGTAAAAAAGTAGCGAGGGCATTTTTATCGATTGTAACGGGTTGGGGGACGCGAAAATCGATCGCCCATAGTTGACTTAAATCGGTGAATTGCCATTCTTCGTCTTTTCTGCCAGGGATGGCTAATTCTTGAGCTTTACTGGCTCCCGATTCTCTTAATTCGAGAATTTTACCGTTATCGATAGTGGGAACCGTTTCTCGCGACAATTTTAACAATAATTCTCCTGATTGTTCAGGTTTCGTGATTATGGCTGTCATTGGTAGGAGGGGGTTGGAGGGTTGGGGTGTGGGGTAGTGGGGTAGTGGGGTGTAGGGTGTGGGGTAGTGGGGTAGTGGGGTAGTGGGGTAGTGGAGCATTTGGCTGAAATTTCCCTAAACCCCTAAATCCCTATCACCCTATCTCCCGACTCCTGAATACTGACTCCTGAATACTGACTCCTGAATACTGATAACTGAATACTGATAACTGATAACTGATGACTGATAACTGATAACTGATAGCTAGATTACTTAACGGCTAATAATTGTTCGTCGAGGAAATCGTAGCCAGTTCTTTCTAATTCGAGGGCTAATTCTTTACCGCCACTGGTGACAATGCGCCCATCGTACATAACATGAATAACATCGGGTTCAATGTAGTTGAGCAGACGCTGATAGTGAGTGATAAGTAAAAAAGCGTTATCGGGAGTAGCTAATTGATTGACTCCCTGGGCAACAATTCGCAAAGCATCGATGTCTAAACCGGAGTCAATTTCATCGAGAATTCCTAAAGTAGGTTCTAATAAGGCCATTTGTAGGATTTCATTACGTTTTTTCTCACCACCGGAGAAACCTTCGTTTAAACTTCTGCCAAGAAAGCTAGGATTCATCTGGACAACTTCTAGTTTTTTCTCGACTAATTCCTCAAAGTCAAAACTATCTAATTCTTCCGAGCCTAGATATTTTTGTCGGGCATTGTAGGCAACGCGAAGAAAATCGAGGTTACTAACGCCGGGGATTTCTAGGGGATATTGGAATGCGAGAAAGATACCCATAAGCGCTCGTTCATCGGGTTCTTTGTCCAAAAGGTTTTCGCCTTTATAAATTATTTCTCCCCCAGTTACTTCATAATCGGGATGTCCAGCGATTACTTTTGAAAAGGTGCTTTTTCCTGAGCCATTGCGCCCCATAATTGCGTGGGTTTCACCTGCTTTAATTTCGAGGTTAACTCCTTTAAGAATCTGGTTTCCATCAATACTAGCGGTTAGATTTTTTACCGATAAAATTACTTCACTCATGAGATGTTTTTCTAGAAAAAAAATATTAGTTTTGGTGGTTGACGGCGAATCATCAATTGATGGATAAATTGTCTTAGCTTTTGGTGGGTTACGGCTATCGCCTAACCCACCCTACTTTACTGATTATCCGACGGTTCCTTCTAGCTTGAGACTTAGGAGTTTATCGGCTTCGGCGGCGAATTCCATCGGTAATTTACTGAGGACATCCTTACAGAAACCACTGACTAACATAGAGACAGCATCTTCTTCGGAAATACCCCGTTGTGCGAAGTAGAATAATTGGTCTTCACCGATTTTAGAAGTAGAAGCTTCGTGTTCTACTTTAGCACTGTTGTTATCCACCTGAATATAGGGAAAAGTGTTAGCTTCGGCATTATCTCCAATCAGCATAGAATCACACTGGGAGTAATTTCTTGCTCCTTTGGCTTTCGGTCCCATTTTCACTAACCCGCGATAACTATTTTGGGAGTTACCCGCCGAAATTCCCTTAGAAATAATGGTACTCTTGGTGTTGCGGCCAATGTGAATCATTTTCGTACCTGTATCGGCCTGTTGTTTGTTATTAGTTAGGGCAATTGAGTAGAATTCCCCGACGGAATTATCGCCGACTAAGACACAACTGGGATACTTCCAAGTAATTGCCGAACCAGTTTCCACCTGCGTCCAAGAAATCTTAGAATTAACTCCTTTACACAGACCCCGTTTAGTGACGAAATTGTAAATACCTCCCTTACCATTGGCATCGCCAGCGTACCAATTTTGTACCGTCGAATATTTAATATCCGCATTATCGAGGGCGACTAATTCCACGACGGCGGCATGAAGTTGATTACTATCGTACATCGGAGCGGTGCAACCTTCTAAATAACTTACCGATGCCCCTTCCTCAGCGACAATTAAAGTTCTTTCAAATTGTCCCGTCTCACCGTTATTAATCCGAAAATAGGTGGACAATTCCATAGGACAGACGACACCTTTGGGTATAAAAACAAAGGAACCATCGCTAAAAACGGCAGAATTAAGAGCGGCAAAATAATTATCACCCACGGGAACCACAGTACCGAGATATTTCTGCACCAAGTCGGGATGTTCCTGTAAAGCTTCCGAAATAGAACAGAAAATAACCCCCTGTTCTGCTAGTTTTTCTTTAAAAGTTGTGGCGATAGAAACGCTATCAAAGATAGCATCCACGGCCACGTTAGAAAGGCGTTTTTGTTCCGAAAGGGGAATGCCTAATTTTTCAAAGGTTTCGATTAAAGTGGGGTCAACTTCTTCAAGACTGTTGAGTTTTTCTTTTTTCTGTTTGGGTGCAGAGTAGTAGATAATATTTTGATAATCAATGGCAGGATAGGAAACGTGCGGCCAACTGGGTTCGGTCATCTTTTGCCATTGATGGTAGGCCCGGAGACGAAAATCGAGCAT
This sequence comes from Microcystis sp. M090S1, assembly GCF_020246295.1. Lineage (NCBI taxonomy): Bacteria > Bacillati > Cyanobacteriota > Cyanophyceae > Chroococcales > Microcystaceae > Microcystis > Microcystis sp. M090S1. The sequence goes on from NZ_JADBTF010000442.1 coordinate 8,310, forward strand.
GAATTCCGGCTCCTTCTTTTTCGCCGAAATTAGGCGAATAATCTCCTCATTTAAACCGCGGGGGATGGTTTCCGATTCGATATCGGTGATGAAACCGTACTTGTAGGGTTGGTTAACGAGGTTTTTAACGGTGGTTGCACTCATGGGGGTTAGTGTTCTCTCTACGCGGTAGGCAGGGGAGGCAGTTAAACAACAATAAAGTTGTTTAAATTGATTATATAATAGATTAACAACAAAGCTGTTGTCAAAGTCACGGAAAATTTCAGAGGATGCTGGTAAACCTCTGTTATTCAGGTTACTCTGTAGGGGTAATTGGCCGCTTCTTGACTCTCAGCAATTGTACGCTAAAGCCTCTGTTTTTGGTATCATGACCACGACTCAACCCGCCTCGAAGAAAGACGATATTCTGCAATATTTGCTCAAAAACGGTCAATCTACCGCCCAAGACTTGGCTGAGGAGTTAAGTATTAGTCCGCAAGCGACGCGCCGCCATCTTAAGGATTTGGAGGAGGAAGGACTGATAGAATATTTTGCCGTACAAAATAAGATAGGACGGCCTCAGCACATTTATCGTCTCAGTCGTCAAGGTCGTGGCCGTTTTCCCCATAATTACGATAATTTCGCCGTTTCTTTCCTCAATACTCTCGTGGAGACGGTGGGAGAGCAACAGGTGGGGGAAATTCTCAAAAAACAGTGGCAACGCAAAGCGGCAGAATATCAATTGCGCCTCGGGAAGGGGTCTTTAGGGGAAAGAATGAGAAAATTGCTGGAAATTCGCCAAGAGGAGGGTTATATGGCAGAATTAGTGGCACTGGAAGCAGAAAATAGTTATGTCCTGGCCGAGCATCATTGCGCTATTGCTGAGGTGGCTGGTTCTTATCCCAGTATCTGTGGCCATGAATTAGAAATGTTTGCGATGCTGCTTCCCGATTGTACGATCGAACGGACTCACTGGATCAATCAAGGTGAGCAACGATGTGGTTATCTAATTAAGTGCAAGGGATGACAGAGAAAGATTAGAGATTTTCATCGGGATTTATGCCCAATTCCCGCAGTTTAGCCGCTAATTTTGCGGATTTCTGCCTTTCCTGTTCAACTTGGGTTTCTGCCTGTTGTGCCGCTTCTGCGGGAGTGGGTACTAATTCCCCTTCGGGGGTAAAATAGCGCAATTTATTGGCAGATAAACCCAAATATAAGCCTAATTGTCCACTCCAGAGCCATCCCTGAGAATTGGGGGCAATCGGTTGATATTGACCGCTAATTAGGGTAAATCCTGCAAATTCTAAGCTTTCTGGGTCAAACCAAAAATAATCGGGAGTGCGAAATATATCTTGATAAATTTGTTTTTTCTCCTCTCGGTCAACTTTGGCGGTACTATCGGAGAGAATTTCCACAATTAAATTGGGATATTTGCCCTCTTCTCGCCAAATTACCCAACTTCTGCGGTTGGGATTGGGATTTGTCCCCAAAACGACGAAAAAATCGGGACCACGAAAGAATTCTG
>NZ_JADBTF010000443.1:0-9975 GCF_020246295.1 Microcystis sp. M090S1
AAGTTTTGATAATCCATATTTTTGCTAATAAACATAGCAAAATTATAGATGATTTCCTGACCTAAGATCACATTTTATTCTTTTTCCCACTTCAATCTAAGAATTGAGAAAAAAGCAAAACCTTATATTATACCATAAAAAAATTATGCAAGAGGTCTATTAATTGTCAGAGCATTTCCGGCGGCAAAATCTAACCCAGAACTGCTATTGATTGTACTTGGAGCTATGTTATCCTTCACTCCATATTGATAAGCTGTATTCAGAGTCGTATTATCCCAAAGCCAAGGAGCAGCTTTGCTGTTAACGGTCACCGGAATTGTAATAGTTGCCGCTTGTACTCCACTGGCGATGGAAAGACTGATAAGTATTAGCCCCCCCCGACGGAGTTTCTGATTAGTTTTGCTAATGTCATGACTAAACGCCTCCTAAAAAATATTGTTGAGCTTGCAATTACGCCATAACTTACCAAAAATGACAAGCGTTGTCAAGTGTGAAGATAATCGCGCATGAGAGCAGACTTGACAACGCTTTAAGAGCAAGGCTTTCGTTGTGTCGCAATTCATTCTTCATATTCTGATCTGACAACGCCAAAATTTAGGCACTTTTTCCCTGAAAATTAGGTAGTTGACCACCTGAAAACTGGTAAAACCCTACACCCTGCCCCCACCAACAAAATTATTCAGCAAACCATATTTAAGCGGGAAAAATCCCCTTTTTTGTAGTCTGTGATACTGTTTTTTGGATTGAGATCGTCTAAGGTCAAAGAAATTGCTTCTAGGGTTCCGATTTAAGCGTCTTTAAATGTCAGGTCCGAGAGGAGCAAGCTAGTCTTAAACGAGCGGATCAAAAATTTTTTCCATCTAAGCTGGCTACACGGCGGGATAAAAGCCCGGGAGACTTTAAGGATAACTGTTTTGAGGCAGTGTCTTTGAAGACTCCCGGGTTATTGTATTTTGAGGTGAAATGATGTCCGAGGAATCTACTTTTCAACCCCCGCATTTAACCGAAGCTGAACAGGCCCTAGAAAAAGAACGCCATTTGCCCCTAACCGGTTGGCAACAGGAAGTTTCTCAGGGGTTAACCTACGGTTTAGAGGCGGCCGATAGTATTCGCGATCGCAGTATTCCCACCTTTTCCAGGGGTGAGTTACCCCACTATGCGGGAATTAACACCTTTATGAAGGCCCCCTATTTGGAAGATGTGCGGAATGTGGGCAATTATGACGTGGCCATCGTGGGTGTTCCCCATGATTCGGGGACAACTTACCGACCCGGAACTCGTTTTGGTCCCCAGGGAATTCGGCGGATTTCGGCTCTTTATACGCCCTACAATTTTGAATTAGGAGTAGATCTGCGGGAACAAATTACTCTCTGTGATCTGGGGGATATTTTCACCATTCCTGCTAATAATGAAAAGTCCTTCGATCAAATCTCGAAGGGGGTTGCCCATGTCTTTAGTTCCGGCGCCTTGCCGATTATTTTAGGGGGTGATCATTCTATTGGTTTTCCGACAGTGCGGGGTATTTGTCGGCATTTAGGGGATAAAAAAGTCGGTATTATTCACTTTGATCGCCATGTGGATACCCAGGAAACAGATTTAGATGAACGGATGCACACTTGCCCCTGGTTTCATGCCACCAATATGAAAAATGCTCCTGCTAAGAATCTCGTCCAATTAGGGATTGGGGGTTGGCAAGTTCCCCGTCAAGGTGTTAAAGTTTGCCGCGAGCGGGCCACTAATATTTTGACCGTCACCGACATTGTAGAACGAGGCATTGATGCTGCCGCCGAATTTGCCTTAGAACGAGCTTTAGATGGTACGGATTGCGTTTGGATTAGTTTTGATATTGATTGCATTGATGCCGGTTTTGTCCCCGGTACAGGTTGGCCGGAACCGGGCGGTTTACTGCCCCGTGAAGCCTTAGCTTTATTAGGTAAAATTATCCAAAAAGCTCCCATTTGTGGCATGGAAGTGGTGGAAGTTTCCCCTCCCTACGATATTAGTGATATGACCTCTTTGATGGCTACTCGTGTTATTTGTGATGCGATGGCTCATCTGGTTATTTCAGGTCAATTACCGCGTAAAGAAAAGCCCTATTATATTCATCCTGATGCCAATATGGAGGTTGATGAACCTTGGCAGTAATTTCCTATGCACGAAACTGATATGACCAAGGCGTTAATTATGACAGTTCGAGATTGGTATGATAGCCAACCTGAAAAGCTCAAAATTGAAAAAATTCATCTCATGGTTGGTGAATTTACCTGTGTTGAACCGGTCAGTTTACAATTTGCCTTTGAAGTTCAAACTGCCAATACTTTTCTTGCTGGCGTGGAATTAGCCATTAAAAATATTCCCCTAATTGCTTATTGTCATTGCTGCCAAAAAGATTATCAACCCCAAATTGGCCAGCAATATTCCTGCCCAACTTGCCGATCACCGATGGAGGATATTCGTTCAGGTCGAGAGTTAAAAATTGACCACATTGAATATTCTTTACTTTCTTAAACAAAGTTGGGTGATCGCTTATAAAAGTTCGATGATCAATTATTCATTCTCAATTAAAATGCACCAAACTTTTGACGCGGCCCTAGAAATTAATCTACTTCATGCCAATCAAACAGGAGCCGATCACAACCGGGAACATTTTGACGAGTGGGGCATTACCTGTTTAAACTTGATGAGCAGTCCTGGTGCGGGTAAAACTGTGTTATTGGAAAAAACCCTCGCAGCCTTAAAAGATCAATTAAAAATGGCTGTTATTGAAGGCGATATGACTACAGAACTAGATGCAGAGCGCCTGAGACAATATGGAGTTCCCGTGATTGCCATTAATACGGGTCGCTCCTGTCACTTAGATTCCAAAATGGTAGCCGGGGGAATTCATCGTTTCAAAGAAGATTATAACCCCAAAGAGTTTGATTTATTGTTGGTGGAAAATGTGGGAAATTTAGTTTGTCCCGCCGAATTTGAGGTAGGGGAACACGCTAAAGTTGCTCTATTAAGTATTACTGAAGGAGAAGATAAACCCCTCAAATATCCAATTATGTTTCAAGAAGCGGATTGTCTGATTATTACCAAATTAGATCTGGCTCCTTATTTAGAGATTGATTTAAAAAGTTTAGAGGCAAATGTTCGCTCTATGAATCCCGATGTAAAGATTATCGCTCTTTCTGCTCAAACAGGAGAAGGTTTAGAAGAGTGGTTAAATTGGCTAAAAAGCCAAGTCAATAGACCGAGTTTTTTGAATTGTTAATCAGTAACAGTTTTTGAGATTTATTTCTGTTTTACTAGCTGTCATCTCTAAAGGCTATTACCTATGAAACGGCGCAATTTTTTCTCCTTACCTCTCGTTTTTTTTAGTAGCTTACTCCTGACCGTTAGTTGCAATCAAGCTCCTCAGCAAACCCCCAATGCAAGTAGTTCTCTGAGTAATACTGCCCCCATTGTCATCGGTTATAGTAATTGGGCCGGTTGGTGGCCCTGGGCGATCGCTGAAGAAGAGGGATTATTTGCTAAAAATGGGGCTAATGTTCAAATGAAATGGTTTGATGGTTATCTTGAATCCTTACAAGCTTTAGCTGCCGGACAATTAGATGGAAATAGTCAAACTCTCAACGATACCATAGCTTTTGCAGGAGATGCAGTCAATGGTCAAGTTGCTGTTTTAGTCAATGATAACTCGTCAGGAAATGATAAAATTATTGTCACAGAAGAGATTAAAACGATTCAAGATTTAAAAGGCCAAAAAGTTGCTGTTGAAGAAGGCGTTGTCGGTGACTTTCTCCTCAGTTTAGCCCTAGGAAAAGAGGGAATGAGCCGTAAAGATGTGCAAATTGTCCCCATGGAAACAGGGGCTGCTGCTGCCGCTTTTGCATCGGGAAAAGTAGATGCAGTCGCTGCTTTTCCACCTTTTTGGTCAACAGCACTTAAACGAAAAGGTTCTAAAGAATTAATTAGTTCTAAAGCTTTTTCAGGTGCTATTCCTGATTTGTTAGTTGTCAGTGCCAAATTAATCAAAGAAAAACCAGAACAGGTTCAGGCTCTTGTCAAAACCTGGTTTGATGTTCGAGAGTTTATGGCTAAAAATCCCCAAAAAGCCGATGAGATTATGGCCAAGCGTGCGGGCATTAGTCCAGAAGAATTAGCCCTATATAAAGAGGGAACGAAGTTTTTTACCTTAGAAGAAAACCTAGAAGCCTTTAGTCCAGGGAAAACCATGAAAAATATGCCCTTTGCTGCTCAAAAAATGGCTGATTTTATGATGGAAGTTGGCTTTATTAAAAAAGTACCCGATCTAACAACTATTCTAGATTCCCAATTTGTCAAAGCCTTGGCAAATCAAGACAAAAAAGCCTAATTAGCCCCTCTTGTAGATCGAGAAATTAAAGGTTCCAATTCTCTATCTACAAGATTGATTAGGGAGACAAGTTGACTGCAAGAATTGTTTGATAACTGGGTGATATTGGCTATCAAAATTATTCTTTTCTTTGGAAAATCCCATGACCACAACACCTAAAACGCTTCCTCAAAGCACTTTTTGGCGGATTACCGAGGATATTCCCGAATCCCTAAAGTGGACTTTAATGGTTTCCTCTATTATTGTCCCGCTTATTTTCTGGTTACTAATCTCTAGTTTTGCGGGCATTGAATCCGTATTTTTGCCTTCTCCTTTAGCCGTTATTCAGTCCTTAGGAAAATTGGCAGAACAGGGCTTTTTAATTCAAGATACTATTACCAGTTTTTTACGAGTAGTTGGGGGCTTTTTTTTGGGAGGATTGTTTGCTATTCCCCTGGGGATTTTAATGGGAACTTTTCCGAGTATTCGTAGTTTAATGGAACCGATCATTGGCGTTGTACGTTATATGCCCGCTCCTGCTTTTATTCCCCTATTGGTTATTTATTTGGGGATTGGAGAAACGTCAAAAATTATGCTGATTTTTATCGGGACAATTTTCTTTAATACCCTGATGATTATGGATGCGGTCAAGTTCATTCCCCGTGAATTGATCGAAGTAACTTATACCCTTGGAGGAACTCGAAAACAGGTTTTATTTAAAGTGATTACTCCCTATATTATTCCTAATATTATCGATACTTTTCGTGTTAATATGGCGGCCGCCTGGAATTTGGTAGTGGTGGCGGAATTGGTGGCGGCCGATAATGGATTAGGCAAACGGATTTTATTGGCCCAGAAATTTCTGAGAACCGATGAAATTTTTGCCTGTTTAATTGTCCTGGGAATTATTGGCTTTGCTCTAGATTTAAGTTTTCGTTTGTTTTTGCAGTGGACTTGTAAATGGTCAATTACTCGTTAACTGAAAAACTCAAGATAAGAGAAGAACCTTAATGCACTTAGAAATTACTCAACTCAATAAAATTTTCACCACTAAACGAGGTGCTGTGGTCGCTCTAAAAGATATTAATTTACACGTTGAAAGTGCTGAATTTGTCTGTGCGGTCGGGGCCTCTGGTTCGGGAAAATCAACTTTGTTGCGAATGATTGCGGGTTTAGAGCTGCCCACTTCCGGCAAAATTACCGTTGATGGTGTTGAAGTGACAGGGCCAGGAGCCGATCGCGGCATGGTTTTTCAAAATTATACACTCTATCCCTGGATGACGATCCAAAAAAATGTTGAATTTGGCTTAAAACTACAGGGATTATCGACAAAAGAATGCTGGGAAGTGGCCTGTTATTATCTGGATATTGTCGGTTTAACTCAATTCGCTAATGCTTACCCTAGAGAACTATCGGGTGGGATGAAACAACGGGTTGCGATCGCCCGCTCTCTTGCCTGTCATCCCAAAGTCTTATTAATGGACGAACCCTTTGCCGCTTTAGATGTACAAACCAAAGAAAGAATGCACGAATATTTAATTGAAATTTGGCAAAAAATCAGGTGTAGTATTTTAATGATTACCCATGATGTGGATGAAGCGGTTTTTTTGGCTCAACGTATTTATGTTTTGAGTGCTAGGCCGGGGACTATACAACGGGAATTAACAATTAATTTACCCGTAGATCGTAATTATAAAATTAAACGACAAGCTGAGTTTTATGACTATACGGATGAAATTTACGGCCTGCTACGGGGTGAGAAATGCTAGAAAAAACTAGGGATCATCAAGAGTAGTCCCTGGTTCAAAACGAGTTAGAGCAGCAAAAATCATCCTTTAGAGACACTTTCCGTTATCTAGCATCGCCAAACAGCGATCGCTCGCTGCTGCCGCCAACCCTAAATAAGTGATGGAACAGTTGTTCAACCATTAAGATTTTGTGATAATCCCGGGCAAGTGTGATCTAAACTACAGCTTTTTTTGGGAAAGTTTCCCTAGGGGTGCTGCCTTGGGGCGCAAATATGATAGAATGAGAGTAAATTGATACAAAACTTTACTTCAAGGTGAATCTATGCCGTTTACGATCGAATCAGCGCGGAGCATTTTCCCCAACACGCTATCAGCGGATGTGGTTCCTGCCACGATTGCGCGTTTCAATCAGCTGAATACCGAAGATCAACTAGCCTTGATTTGGTTTGCCTACCTAGAAATGGGCAAAACCATCACCGTTGCCGCCCCCGGCGCTGCTAGTATGGTGTTTGCCGAAAAAACCATGAATGAAATTCGGCAGATGTCACCCCTGCAACAGTCGCAGGTGATGTGCGACTTAGCGAACCATGCTGACACCCCGATTTGTCGTACCTACGGCACTTGGTCTGCTAATATCAAACTGGGATTCTGGTATCAATTAGGACAATGGATGGAAGATGGCAGTGTTGCCCCAATTCCCAAGGGTTATCAACTATCTGCTAATGCTACCGCCGTTTTAGACGGTATTAAAAAATTAGAGTCGGGACAACAAATCACCGTTCTGCGGAATTGTGTGGTCGATATGGGCTACGATCCCAAGAAACTGGGCGATTATAACCGTATTTCCGAACCCGTGGTTCCTCCCCAAAATATTGCCGAACGGACCAAAGTTAGCATTGAAGGCGTTACCAATGCCACCGTCCTCAACTATATGGACAACCTCAACGCCAATGACTTTGATGTATTAATTGAATTATTCACCCCTGACGGCGCTCTGCAACCACCTTTCCAACGTCCCATCGTCGGTAAAGAGGCAGTATATCGCTTTTTCCGCGAAGAATGCCAAAATTTGAAATTAATCCCCGAATGCGGTGTAGTGGAACCCGCCGATGACGGTTTTACTCAGATTAAAGTGACGGGAAAAGTACAAACCCCCTGGTTTGGTGCGGGTGTGGGTATGAATATGGCATGGCGCTTCCTCCTAACTCCTGATAATAAAATTTTCTTCGTAGCGATCGATTTATTAGCTTCTCCGAAAGAATTATTAAACTTTGCCCGTGGCTAAATAGCTACTGGAAGAAATCATTAAAAATTCTGATGAAATTTATTAGAGTTCCTTGTCAAGTGAACTCTTTTTTTTCTACAATCAAAAAGCTGACTTTAAAAAATTGGGAAATACACCAGTTTCCTCTCTGATGTAGGTAAGAATAACTAAACAATCATTCTTACAGATGTCGGCGAAAAGAGTCGTGGTAGCTAATTTTCCTGTTTACTGGTTAGCCAAAAACCCAAAATTATCATCCCTAAAACTAAAATCATGCCCGTGAGTGAAATAATTTGGTCAGATACCGAACAAGAAATTGCTCAAACTGCTTTCCAAAAAGCCTATCAGCGAGAAACTAGCACTTTAATAGAACATATTAAAGAACAGTCTGTTCAGATCACGGTTTTAGATGATATCTGGCAAATGCACGATTATCTAAGCGCCCGACGACATCAGATTGATGGTAAATATGACTATCGCTATACTTCCCTAATTTTTGTCTTTGCTCAACTGTTAAAGGAAGGATGGTTAAAGCTAGAGGATCTCAACGGTTTGGAAAAAGATAAACTAGCGAAAATCGCTGCCCTCTCGCGAATGTAAATTAATGATTGGCATTAAGCTATCAGCTTTCTGCTTCTAGTTGGGTGACTAAAAAATTCATCTCTAGATAATCAACCCCGTCTTAAGTTTTTCCTAAGCGGCAACCAATCCCGCTAGAATGAGTCAATCATCCCGACCGCTTTTCGCTTGTTTTGCACCTTTGGTTTATGTTCAAAAATCTTTTACTTCCCCTAGGAATATCTATCTTTCTCGGTGTTTGTCAATCTTTGTCAGCCGCCGAATCAGCTATCATCAAATACTACATCTTCCAAGGGTCTGTATCGGTATCAGAATTAAAGCAATTGAGCGAAACAGGCGAATTAGCTCCCGCTTTAGCGGCACAATTAAAGATGGCTAACCAAAAACCCGAAGAATTCCGTAAAATCCTTAATCGTCGGGTAGCGGTGGATGCCGTCTTTCTTTCCAAATTTCTTAATAGTTTTTTTGGCGAAAGTTTGCTAGATTACGCCGCCGAAATTGTCCACACCCCCAATCGGGCTGCTAGTCGGCAAGCTTTACGGGGTTCCCTAGTCACTTCTGCCATTAATGATAATGAGATTCAAATCATCGAAGTCCTCGCTAATTATCCCACCAGCGAGGTTCATGTGGATGGCAATCGTCTGCTGGATTTAATCAACCAAATTGAGTCAGTATTGAAAAAAATGCCCCGTTTACCTTTCTGATATCAAATCCGCCTTTCAGGTTTTCTTGAATTGGGCTGTAAATTGAATAGATTAGGATAATCTAGTAATAATAATGACCACTTCTTTGTCTGAAAGGAAAACAGTTAGCGCCAAACCTTTTTTAAAGTGGGCGGGAGGCAAAACTCAACTGGTTCCTAATATTCTATCTTTAATTAATTCCCAGATTTCTCAGGATTGTCAGTTTAACTACATTGAACCTTTTGTCGGAGGTGGGGCAGTTTTATTCTCAGTCTTAAATAATTTTTCTTCTGTCCAAAAAGTCATTATTAATGACATCAATCCTGATTTAATCAGGGCTTATAATGTTATTAAAAATAATGTCAAAGAATTAATAGTCAAGCTTAAAAAAATTCAGCAGGATTTTTATGAACTTAAAAATCTAGAGGAACAACAAAAGTTTTTTTTAGATAAAAGAATAGAATTTAATTCTCGCAGCTGCGATGACTGTCTAGAAAAAACAGTTTTGTTATTATTTCTCAATAAAACTTGTTTTAATGGACTTTATAGAGTCAATAGCAAAGGACTTTTTAATGTCCCCTTTGGAAAATATGTCAAACCGTTGATCTGCAATGAAGAAAACCTATTAGCTGTCAATCATCATTTACAGAAAGTGACGATCCTACAAGGGGATTTTGTCCAAACCCTAAATTATGCCAATAACAAGACTTTATTTTATTTTGATCCTCCCTATAAACCGATTAAAAAAACATCAGCTTTTACCTCTTATACTAAAGAAGATTTTAACGATGAGGAGCAAATAAGATTAAAAGAATTTATCGATCGATTGGATCAGGCTGGTTATAAATTTATTTTAAGTAATTCCGACCTTAAAAACTTTGACTCTGACAATAATTTTTTTGATGATTTATATAAAAATTATAATATTCAAAGGGTAAAAGCCCGAAGAAATATTAATTCCCAGGGCAATAATAGGGGAGAAATCTGGGAATTACTGATCAATAATTAGGGTTTGCGGCAAAAAGTTTTTCCCGGGGGCAGGGTGTAGGGTGTGGGGTGTGGGGTGTGGGGTTTTGTCGATTTTTAGATGGCAAATTACCTAATTTTCAGGGAAAAAGTGCCTAAATTTCTCCCCGATCACTCCAATAGTTGACACTTTTTGAGAAAAAAAGTCTAAAAGTCTTACCCAACAAGGTTTTTAGATTTATTCAGCCAGTCCTAAGTAGGGCTGGCTGAATAAATGTGAAATGTAGGCAAGGTAAGGGTTTTGCGGCTTTTCTCGTGAAACAGGTGCCAGATTTTCAGAGAATCGTGCTTCAAAACCTTGCGTCTTCATCAGCCCGCGTCCTGTAGGGGCGAAGC
>NZ_JADBTF010000444.1:0-2609 GCF_020246295.1 Microcystis sp. M090S1
GCAACGCTTTAATAAAAATTATGTTAAAAGTGATTTTACTCAAGTAAAACTTATCATTTGAACGACAAATTATTGGCACTTAATAGCATAATTCTTTGAGCGACTTTTTCAGCAAGCCCTATGTGTATTGACAGAGGTGATCCCCGGCCTCTTCGATAACTACTTTTGCGGTGGAATTGCGGACAGTAAACCGTTCACCGGCACGACCATTTTCGTTGAGGAGAGTTTCGAGAGTGCCGTAGTAGGAGGTTTCTTTTACTGCTGCTTGGGAGGAGTGGATTTCTTGCCGGTTGCGAAAATAGTTGACGAGGGGATTGATAAAAACTGTAGTCTGGATAGGGTTTGCGGCAAAAAGTTTTTTGTGGGGGTAGGGTGTGGGGGTAAATACAGAAACGAAAATTCTCTCTAAATCTCCTCAAATTTCCTTAAACCTTCTGAATCCATCTAGCTAGATGGTTAAAAGAAGTAGGTTTTAAGGGAGATAGATTTTGAGAGGGTTATCAGCTGCAATCAAGACATGAAGCTAGTTGAACGCCATATCATCACCAAATGCCATCCTTGCTGGTCAGAAATTGACCGAGCTGCTTTTTTGTCAAAAAATCTCTTCAATCTAGCTAATTACCACTATCGCCAATATTTCTTGGTTGAACACAAGAAATTAAATTTTAATCAACTCTATCACCAAGTAGCTCAAAGTTCTGATTATTTAGCTTTACCAACTAAGGTAGCCAAACAGATAATCAGAAGGTTGGATAAAGCGCCGTGCCAATATTTTTCTTATCTGTGAAAGTTATTTTCTTTCTATCATTCGATAATTTCCCACCAGAGTGTTTATACTCTACAGAACGATTATTCTTTGGGAATTTAGGATAACCTTTTTTACCTTTTATCATAAGCTAAACGGCTTTTACTTCGGATCACCGATATAGACTCCAAAAGGGTTATAGCTATTGGATCATGCAGGTTAAGTGCCGTTTAGCTTACCAAATCCGTTTTTAATAGTGTGATTAACTGCCAAGTTATGGATTGTTTCTCCCTGCTCCCCACTCCCTGCTCCCTGGTCTCCTGTACTTTTTAAACAGGATTTAGTATCACTATAAGTGGGAGAGAGTCACAAATATTGAGATGCACCCAAAAAATGAGTCTAAAACTTTACTTTTTGCGTCATGGCGAAACCACAGCCAGTCAAGCGGGTAGTTTTTGCGGTCGATTAGACTTGCAACTAACCCCGGCCGGCGATGAAATGGCCAAGGATTTCGCTCTTGTCTATCGAGATGTGCCTTGGACAGGGATCTATTCTAGTCCCCTCAAGCGCACCATGGCCACGGCCACCCCTTTAAGCGATCTCTTAGGTATTCCCATCCACAAACGGGAAGGATTAAAAGAGATTGCCTACGGCCAATGGGAGGGAAAAACCGCAGCCGAGGTTAATCGGGAGTTTCATGATGATTATGTGCGCTGGTTAGCAGATCCGGGCTGGAATTCTCCCACAGGGGGCGAAAAAGGCATCGATATCGCTCGCCGCAGTTCGGAAGTATTAGAGGAAATCGACCATAATCACGATGATGGCCATATTTTGATCGTTTCCCATAAAGCAACGATCCGAATCATGTTATGTTCTCTTTTAGGCATTGATATCGGCCGTTATCGCGATCGAATTGCCATGCCCGTGGCCTCGGTGACGATCGTCGAATTAGCCGAACACGGTCCCCTCTTTCAAGTCATGGGCGATCGCTCTTACCTCCGCAATGACCTGCGCTCGCGAGCGGGAACTTAACCAGTCAACAGTAACCAGGGAAGCCCCGAATTTGGTCTCCTGAAAAACTATGTGCTTGATGTTATATTTTCTACGACACGGACAAACGGCCTATAGCAAAACGGGAGGATACTGTGGTACTCCAGAAAATGACCCCGGTTTGACTGCCGAAGGCATCGAAATGGCCGAGGAATTCGCCGATGTCTATCGTTCTTTACCTTGGCGCGCGGCCTACGTCAGTCCCCTACAAAGAGCTATTCAAACCGCTAAACCCCTCTGTGAAGCGGTAGGACTGAAATTAGAAATCCGCCAGGGATTACAAGAGATCGGTTATGGTCTTTGGGAAGGTATGCACCCCAACGATATCGATCGCCAATATCATGATCTCTATGTACGCTGGTTGACGGATCCCGCTTGGAATGCTCCCCCCAACGGAGAAAGGGGGATCGATATCGCCCGTCGTTCGGCGGCCGTTTTGGAGGAAATCGAACACACCCACAGTGATGGTAATATCCTGATTGTTTCCCACAAGGCCACCATCCGGATCATGCTCTGTAGTCTGATGGGTATCGATGTGGGCCGTTATCGCGATCGGTTTGAAATGCCCGTGGCCGCCGTCAGTATCGTCGAATTAGGCAGTCGTGGCCCGCTTTTCCATGGCATCGGTTTACGTTCCCACCTCAGTGAGTACCTGCGTTCTCTTCCTTGCACCTAATGGGACTTAGACAAAAAACAAATCGAGAAAAGCCTCAACTCCAATCCCCGCTTGGGATTTACTTCGAGAAGCCCAAAATCGCTGAAACCCAGATATATCAAGGAAAATCATAAATCGAGGTTAACCCTTTGTCCCGTA
>NZ_JADBTF010000445.1:0-4810 GCF_020246295.1 Microcystis sp. M090S1
CTATGCCTATCGGCGCGGTTTGTTTGTGATTAAGCAGTCGGGGGAAACGGTTAAAATTATCAATGATGCTCAGTTTCAACCTTTGGGTTTTGCTTAAGGTGTTTAATTTCTTTTTTAAGAAGGCGTAATTTTGCGATCGCCCTTTTAATTAATAATGAATAGTTGATAATTATCCATTGTCAGGAGTCATTTTGGAAACCATCATGGAAATAAAAAACATTAAACAAAAAGCCAGAAATTTAATCGATAAATTGCCGGATAATTCTACATGGGATGATTTGCAGTGAAGATTACCAAAAAGCGCAAGAAAGAACCACAAAGGCACAAAGAACACAAAGATTTTCTCACCCATAACTTTCTAGTAGGAACCATACTACAAAAACATCGGGCGAGTGGCTGACCCCTCGGTGACAGGTATCGAAAACCCAGAACCCGCATGGCTTCGTGGAAAATTACTCGTTAATAATTGTTCACAAAATCTTGTAACCCTATATGCTACAGTCCTTTAAGTCTTGACGCGAGAGAAGAGATCCAATACCCAGATTCCTCCCAGGATAAGCCAGCCTCCCATAAAAACCCCAGTAAACCTGACTCCAAATGTCCCAACTACGCAAATCTCCTCGGCAGTACATTAGTAAGGGGAAGTGATTATAATGGGTTTCTGGAGTACGATATGCTACTTCCATATTGTCCAAATTAAACCATCGTTCTCCTTGTTTCCAACCTACGAGATCGCCAAAACGATCCCATATTTCATCGTTATATTCTCCTGTCCCACCAACAAGGTCACGGTAAATTTTCGCCTGTCCCTTGATACCAAATTTCTCTTCGCTGTAGTCCATCCAGAGACGGTCAATCTCATCGATTATGTCTAAGGATACCATTGTATAAAGCTCATAAAAGTCAGTATAATTTTTTATGACCATCCACTGGTACATAATGAAAGCGGTTTCGTAGTCGGCTTTTTTCCAATCCTGTTGCTCTAGGTACTCCTCTAAATTTTGATAGATTTGTTCTTGGTTTTCTATGAGATGTTCCCTCTGTTTTCTCAGTTCTTTTTCGTAGGCACTATCAGCTGATTGGTTATATGGTACCGAGATCATCTTATCGAATTGTTCCCTGAACCTTTCGGGGTTTTCTGTCTCTGCAAAAGCCAGACGGAAAATCTCTGCCCATCTTTCCTCATTGTTGTTCTCTTCATTCCCCCAAAGTTCGGTTAAAGCCTTGGCTGCTGTTCCCGCTAAATCAGAAAGCTTACTTGCATCTTTGGGAAGCTCGATATGGGGGTTAATGTGTTTGATGTGGGAGGCGCGGTAGAGGGTTTCTCTGTCGTCATTGTGGATTACCTCGATCAAGCTTTTATCCTTTCCCTGTTGTAATTTTTTCTGATAGTTGGGAACAGATTGACAAACCGCTTCTAAAGCAGCAAAAGGGACAGGGAGGTTATAAATAAGACAATTACTGACCACTTTTTCAAGAGCTTCATCCGTCAATAGTTGCGGTTCTTCTTCTAACCGCCAGACTATCTTATCGCGCCAAGTAACATCAGATCCATTCTCAAATGACTGCAATTTAGCATCTATGTCCCGTGAACTTAAAACCTCATTGTTGAGCCATTCCAACAGACGGGGGTTGCCATCAGCAAGATTTAAAGCTCTTTCTATATACTTACCCGAACTAAAATGCTCTAACCGCCGCAGTTTCTTTTCTAAATCGGACTCTTTGTATTTGAGAGAAGGCAAAGAGTTCAGATGATAAAATTCCGCTAATAGACGGGAATTGAAGGTATAGCGCGAGGTAATAATCAGGCGATGATAGTACTTGGTTTCCTGTATCGCCTCAACGAGAGCTTGTAATAGGGGGGCTACCCCTGCTTTAAGGATATAGTCATCGCTGGATGAAGGGCATTCCAAGTTCCACTCGAAATCATCAAGAATAAGCAAAAGAGGCTGGTTTAACTGACCAAAAACATCCCTTAAGCGATAGTCTAGCTCCTCGTTAGAATCTCGAAGGATTTGACGTTGTGGACGATCTAATTTTTTAGCTAGGGTATCAACTAAGCTAGTTTGATTAATTTGTTGCCACCAGACAAGCTTAGTATAGTCTGGAAGGCGATCGCACAGACGAGCGGCGAGGGTACTTTTCCCGTTACCACCAAAACCTTGCAAGAAAACCCCAGCTTTATGAATTGCTTTAGAATTATCAAAGGGTTTTTTCAGCACTTGCAAGCAATCCTGAAGATCACGGCGGCGACCGATAAAAGTTTCCCGTGTGGCTACCCGCAAATATTTCGTTTCTGGGTCCACAAATTGGTCAACAAAGGATACGGGAGGTAAAGGTTTTTTCTGTCCTCTCCTTACCAAAGCTTCTGGGATACTTCCCCGGACATAAAGGCGTAAACAATGCCAATCCCTCGCCTGATTTCCTAATAATTTCTGATAGGCAAAAGCTAACGACTCGCTTAAAGTAAAGCCTTGGGAAAGCTTTTCATAGAGGATGGCCGCCGTGTCAGCAGCTTCGTTATCCCTGACGGGTTGACCCCACCCCAAAACAGCTTTAGCCCCATTTTCTAATAACTTCTCGGCCATCGAAAGGATCTCATCACCATCGGAGTAGCCTGTCCGACACCCTGATAAAAACAAAAGCTTGGGTAAATTAAACTGTAATTCTCTGGCAATATCTTCGGCGCTGGTATCTTGCCTATCTCCGTATTCCGTCTCGGTAATAAAATAGGGTTTCCGATCCTTGATGGTAGCGTGTCCGCTCAAGTGGATAACATCGAAGTATCCCCTATCTTTACTGGCTATCAGTTCGCCTAATTCTTTAATACATCCGCTCTCTTCAACGGTTAAAGATAGGGGTTTTCCTCTAGTTGCTTTCAGTATCTTCCCTTCTTCTGCCTCAAAGTCTAGTATAGGCGTTACACCCTTAGCAGAACTTGCCATGAAAACTACATTTAAGGCTCGATCCTGCGGGTTGTTGTCCACAGTTAACAGGCTTTCATTATCGGTTTTCATCCACCGCAGGGGAACAATAGCGGGAAGCTTAGACACCAGAAAACCCTGACCATCGTGTAATAATTCCCAGGGTAGATGGACTAATCTTTTGCTGGTGCTGATAGCCAGAACTATTATTTCCTCTCCCCGGGGGCTATCTAATTCGTTCTGTAGAATGCGCTCCGTACCATCTAACCATTGGTACAAACGTTGTCCTGTTGTGGCGTGATCTTCCGGTAAACGGGTATAGTAATCGGTGTCGGCCCTATCACTCAGGTTATTGATTTCACTCAACGATCTTGTGTAGGTACGAGTCTGGTTGGGGTTATCCCAGAAAAATCGGAACTCAACGCTATTGCTACCCCTCTCCTGAAGATCAATATGCAGTATCTTCATGTGAAGATCAATATGCAGTATATTCATGATTTTTCCAGCAATTCTCAGTTTTAGACACAGCAAGCCTTTTAGGGATTTAAAGAACATTTTAAAGGGGGATTTTTGGGGCAACTTTGGGTGTACTATCACGTCAAAAGCCCGAAGACTCGTGAAATGAAATTCGCCATCCCATTGAATTTTACCCCGTATTATGCGAACTAACTCCCAAAAGCCTTGCTACAGGGCAAATTTAGAATTGCTGTGATTTTTCTTGTTCCAAGAGTTTTTGTAGTTGCTCTAGGGTAGCATCTTTGAGCATCAGGCGATCGCCGTTTTTGCTGACAATTAACACCCGTTCGATTTTCGGGGTTTCAGGAGAGTCAATTTTTCGCTTTAATTGGTAAAATTTCTCAGCGATGGCGATTGTTCCGCTAATAATGCCGATGATGGTGGCGATGGTGGCAAGGGTTCCCTCTTTCTCCTCTTCGGAGATAACTTCGTAGCTGCCTTGCACCCCTTCCATCTCTAGGATATCCTGAGCAACTTTGATAGCATCGCAGCGCCCAATTTCTATCTGCATCAGTTTTGTTCCTCCTGTCAGTACCCAAGCAAAATGATCCTAAATCCGTTTATTAAAAACTGATTATCTATTCCCCCTTTTGCCTGTCCTGATATGTAGCCTATACTCAACGAATTTAGTATGACCAGCTTAGTTGGGGAAAAAATCTCAATTACCATCAATGGTTGACCTAAGAAAATATTTCAGTCTCTCCGTCGGGAAATAACCTATTAGAGACTGAAAAATCTTAGTCATTCCATTCCCCTTTGGGTGGGACGGGAGGATTGCGTCGAAGATGGCGGGTTAAGTCCTCATCCGGTTCCCTTTCCCCTCTTAGCCACTGTTTAATCGCCGTTTCGATAATGCGACTAGGATCGTTAGTCAGGTGTTTAATCTGTTCTAAAACTTCCGAGTCAAGGTGAATAGCGATTTCAACTTTCTCCGCCGTGCGCTGAGTCGGTGTAGCATTGTCGTTCATAAGCTCTATTAATTATTGCTATCTATCATTCTACCCGTCAGTCGAGGATTCTTATCCAAGAGTTTACCTATAGTAATCCGATTCGGACAAATCATACATCTTTCCCTTAGCCATTGCCCTTTCCCTGATTTTGTCACCATAATCAAGCCTACCATAGTTTCCTGTGGATGCCGAGAGGGGAAGCCAAGGCCGAAACCCTGACTATACTTGCAGTTTAGCTTTTTTTATCTTTACCGAAAAATTGGGTTTAAAGCCTCGCCCTTTTAGGACGGCTTTGTGTTAAACTGATTGGTAAGCGGAAAATCAGATGTGTAGTCGTGACACGCGAACTGACCGTTGGACAAAAGCTAGTGTCACCAACCCATTTCGGGTTGCCCCTATACCTCACTGCTCTAATCAAAA
>NZ_JADBTF010000446.1:0-11703 GCF_020246295.1 Microcystis sp. M090S1
AGACTCCGAGACTCCGAGACTCCGAGACTCCGAGACGGGATACAGCTATTAGGGATCGGATTTGAGTTTTCAGTTCTCTGTTTGCTCACATCAGCAGAAGTCTGACGGAGTAGTGGCTTAGATGTGTAATTAATTGTGCTTAGATACTTACCCCCTAGTAGCATTAAACCCCCTAGTGTGATACAACCAAGAACACTCGTAGGTTCGGGGATACCCACAGCAGAAGAAGCGACGGTCAACAAATGCCGAGAGATTTTTTGAGATTATTCATACATTGAATAATTTGCTCTACGAATAAAGTTAAGTAGTCGTGCAAAATTAATTTCCTAGTGAAGATAGGCAAGAGGCAAGAGGCAAGAGGCAAGAGGTGGTTAGATATGTGTAATTAATTTTGCTTAGGTACTTATGTGTAGATTTTAGAAGCAATTTGATTGAAGTCAACATAAAACTAGAGGATTTTACTCTATCATTAACTTATTTTAATTTTCGATGTACCTAGGATTTGCTGAATAAATCTAACAACCTTGTTGGATAAGGTTTTTAGACTTTTTTGACCTCAAAAAGTGCCGACCATTGGAGTGATTGGGGGGAAAATTCCGGGACTTTTTCCCTGAAAATTAGGTAATTGACCACCTGAAAATCGGTAAAACCCCACACCCCACACCCCACACCCCACACCCTACCCCCACGAAAAATTTTTTGCCGCAAACCCTACCTACACCCTACTAGACTACTGGTCTGTCAAAGTTGGAAATTGATGGATACAATTTAGTTAATTTGATCCGAGCATCGACCGTAATAAAATCTATGGAAATTATCGCTGTTTTACTGGGAGTTTTCGGTTTAGGGACGGGTGCGGGTTTATTGGTCATCCGTAACTATTACCACATCTGTCAACCGAGCGAAGTCTTAATTTTTGCCGGCAGTCGTCGTCCCACGGCCACGGGCAAAACCATCGGTTATCGTTTGGTAAAAGGGGGCAGCAGTATTCGTTTACCTATGCTAGAACAAGTGTATCGAATGGACTTGACCAACATGATCATCGATCTCAGGGTGGTTAATGCCTATTCTAAGGGCGGTGTGCCTTTGATCGTCACCGGGGTGGCGAATATTAAAATTGCCGGGGAGGAACCGATTATTCATAATGCGATCGAGCGTTTATTGGGCAAGAAACGCAAGGAAATTGAACAATTGGCTAAAGAAACCCTAGAGGGCAATTTGCGCGGTGTCTTGGCCAATTTAACCCCAGAACAAGCGAACTCCGATCAGATCGCTTTTGCCAAAAGTCTCTTGGAAGAAGCGGAACAGGATCTGGAAAAATTGGGTTTAGTTTTGGATAGTTTGCAGATACAGAATATCTCCGATGAGGTGCGTTATCTCGATTCGATCGGACGGAAGCAAAAAGCCGAATTACAGAGAGATGCCCGGATAGCAGAAGCAAAAGCCCGAAAAATATCGATTATCAAGGATTCCGAGAATCTACGCCTAACCGCTTTGCGTCGTATCCAAAAAGATTTAGAGATAGCCAAAGCTGACGCAGAAAAACGGGTGCGCGACACTCAAACTAAGCGCGGCGCCATGATTGCCGAGGTAGAATCGGTGGTTATGTCGGATTTAGCTAAAGTACAGGCCGAAGTGGCGGTACAAAACGCCCGAATTAAGCAGGTGAAACAGCAATTACAAGCAGATGTGATCGCCCCTGCGGCCGCGGAATGTCAACAAGCGATCGCAAAAGCCCGGGGGGAAGCGGCCAAAATTATCGAACAGGGGAAAGCGCAAGCGGAAGGAACCAAAAAACTGGCGGCTTCTTGGCAAGGAGCGGGAAATAACGCTAAAAACATCTTTTTATACCAAAAATTGGAGTTATTGCTGAAATTAATGGTCGCTAGTGTCCCAGAAGTGCAGGTGCAAACGGTGACGGTAGTGGACGGAGGTGATGGTAATCTTGTCCCGAAAATGACTGCCTTTGCTGAACAATTGCGTCAAGCTACCGGGGTGGATCTGGTACAAATGGCTAATCGCCTAGCACAAACCGAGCCATCTGTCAAGGGAAAAGACACAAATTTTGATTTTAAACAATTGCCCTCTTGAATCAGTTATCAGGAGACTCCGAGACAGGAGACAGGAGGTGGTCGTCAGGAGGTAGGAGGCAGCTTTTATTTATTATCCCCACTTCCCACTTCCTAATTCATAATTCATAATTCCCACTTCCCTTTAGCTAATAGCTGCAAAGCAGAGACTGTCCACTAGAATGTTAATCAAGTTTGGAGACCACCGCCATGGATGACTTAATTAATGCTCCCTCCCCTTCTCCCCAAGACATAGAAATGACGCGGACTCCCCCCTGGGGAACAGTGACGGTATTGGAGGAAGGTCCCCGGTATCGCATCAATCGCATTGTCATTAAACCCGGCCATCACATGAGTACCCAAATGCACTACCATCGCAGTGAACACTGGATTGTCGTCTCCGGTACAGCGCGGGTACTCTGTGATGAAAAAGAAACTCTCCTCAAACAAAAAGAATCTACCTATGTTCCCATGAATACCCGTCATCGGGTGGAAAACCCCGGTTCTATTCCTTTGGTGATGATCGAGGTGCAAAATGGCGAATATTTAGGAGATGATGATATTCACCGTTTTGATGATCGAGAATAGGACAGTTTTCTCCCGTATATACTGTAGTTATTTGCCAAAATCTCGATCGTGGATGAAAAAATTATCCTAGTTACAGGGGCTGCCCGTTCTGGGAAAAGTGAATGGGCCGAATATTTAGCCAAAATCAGCCAAAAACCCGTTATTTATATCGCCACCTCCTCGGTGGATGAAAAAGATCAAGAATGGTGCGATCGCATTGAAAGACACCGGCAGCGACGTTCCCCCCAATGGCAAACCCAAGAAATTCCCCGACAATTAAGCGAAACTATTGATAATAGCCCATTTACTCACTGTTTGTTAATTGATTCCCTCGGTACTTGGGTAGCCAATTGTTTAGAAATGTCGGCAGCTGAATGGTCAGAAATTAGCGATCGATTCTTGTATTCCCTCAAAAACGCGGCGGTTGATGTTATTCTGGTAGCGGAAGAAACCGGTTGGGGTGTGGTTCCCGCTTATCCCCTCGGTCGTCTGTTTCGCGATCGTTTAGGCGATCTCTGTCGTCGAATTGGCACAATAGCAGACGCGGTTTATCTAGTTACCGGCGGCCATGCTCTTAATTTAAGTCAATTGGGTCAGTCTTTGTCGATAATTGGGCAATAGAGAAGATGAGCAACGATTATCAGCGTCAAGTGATTGATTTTTATGCCCGTCGTCACGATTACGATAACGATTTTACGCAAGCTCGCGCCCTTAAATTAGTAAATTATCTCTATTTACAAAAAAGCCAATCTGTGCTAGACGTGGCAACGGGAACGGGATTTATAGCGGTCGCAACGCGCTCGCTACGCGAGACCGCAATTGCCCCAAAAGTGAAAAGTGTCATCGGGGTTGATTTCACGCCGGCAATGATTGCCAGAGCCGAAAAAAAGCTAGAAGAATTAAATATCGAGAATATTGACCTAATTAACGCCGATATAGCTGCTATTGACTTTGCCGAGTCTAGTTTCGATCTGATTACCTGTTCTCTGGCGATTGCACTTTTCCCCGATATCCCGCAAGTGCTGGCAAAATGGTATCAATGGTTAAAAAAAGGCGGTTCGACCGCCTATCGGCTGCCGAAATTGCGACTCTAGTGAACAATTATCGCCGAGAAATCGAGAAAAATGCCACCGATCAGGGAGTATGGCAAGATGCAACCACTTTTTTTGTCACTGCTAGTAAAAGTTAGAAAAAGATCATGAGTCAAGTTAAAACCATCTCCGGACGAGCTTTACCCTTGCGAGGCAACGATATTGACACCGATCGCATTATTCCGGCTCGTTTTTTGCGTTGTATCACCTTTGAAGGTTTAGGAGAACAGGTGTTCGCCGATGATCGAGCCGCTTTACAGGGGAGTCATCCTTTCGATCTACCCCAGTACCAAGGGGCGAAAATTCTGGTAGTTAATGGTAATTTTGGTTGTGGCTCTTCTCGGGAACACGCACCGCAAGCGATTTTACGTTGGGGAATTCAAGCAATTATCGGGGAAAGTTTCGCCGAAATATTTTTTGGCAATTGTATCGCTAATGGGGTTCCCTGTGTCACTGCTGAGGCAAAAACTATCGCCCATTTACAGGATCTAATTGCAGCTAATCCCGAAATTCCCGTCGATCTTTCCTTGACAACTATGACGGTAGAATGGGGGGATTTTGTCGCTACCGTCTCTATGAATGAAGGTTCCCGACAGATGTTAATAGAAGGGGGTTGGGATACCTGCGGACAGCTTCTACAAAATCTCGATCTGATTCAATCTACCGCGCAAAAGTTACCCTATTTAAGTTTCGTTTAGAGAAACAATCTAGGGTGAGGGTGCGTTAGCAATAGATTAACGTACCCCGGCAAGTATTTTGTTTGAGATGCAGCGGCTGTAAATATTAAGTAGTCGTGCAAAATTAATTTCCTAGTCGAGACAGGAGACTCCGAGACAGGAGACAGGAGGAAAAAAAAGACAAGAGACAACTATCCTATCTATAAAACCTAAGATTATGTCAAATTTATCCGAGGTTTTAGATGTTTTGACCCGATAGCGGCTCGATAACTTACTTTTGCAGGAGGTCTATTAAAAAATCTGCCCTATGACTAATCCTGATAATAATCTCCAAAATATCCAAGAACCGATTTTAAACGCTCCCGAAGATGTGCGAAAAATCATCGATCGAGTTTTAAAATTGGAAAGAGATAAGTTATACCAGCGCAATCCTCGCAATATCAATGATGATGTTTTAACGATTATTAAAGAAGTAATCCAATAATTAGCTTTTAGCTATCAGGAGTCAGGAGATAGGGTGATAGGGTTTTGGGGTGATAGGGTGATAGGGTGATAGGGATTTAGGGGTTTAGGGAAATTTCATCCAAATGCTCCACTTCCCCACTTCCCTCTCCCCACTTCCCCACCTCCCCCCGCAACGCGCACGAAGTGGTCTCCCCACTTCCCCACTTCCCCACTTCCCCACTTCCCCATCATCCCCTCTATATAAATATGAAACTACTATCAATAAAGTTATGTAATTTTCGACAATTTTATGGCAAGACTCCCGAGATACATTTAGCGGCAAGTTCTCGCAATACAACGGTAATTTATGGCAATAATGGAGCGGGAAAAACAACCATTTTAAATGCTTGTACCTGGGTGCTTTATGAAAAATTTACGGCAGCTTTTGCCGAACCAGAGTTATTAGTTAATAAACGGGCAATTACGGAAGTAAGCACGGGAACCTCCCTAGAATGTTCCGCAGAAGTAAACTTTGAACATGAAAATAAACGCTATCAGGTAAAACGAAAATTTTTCGCCTATCAAGATGTAAATAGTAAAATTAAATACGGTTCAAATAGTTTATATATGCTCTACGCTGGTGATGATGGCAATTGGTACACACCCAATCAACCACCAGAGGATATTATTAATCAAATTTTACCCGAAAGTTTACACCGTTATTTCTTTTTTGATGGGGAATATATCGATCATCAATTTCGCAGTAGTAGCCAAGGTAAAATCGCCGAGGATACAAAGGAATTATTGGGAGTTAAAGTATTAGATCGAGCGATCGAGCATTTAAAAAAAGCTAAGAAATCTTTACAAGATGAGCTTAAAGATTTAGGAGAATCGGATTTAAAAAAGTTATTGAAACAGGAAAGTAAAATCGAGCAGGATTTCGAGAAATTAAAACAGCGTCAGCAGGATATTATTAGCCAGTTATCCCAGCAGGAAGAATTAAAAAAAGCCGTGACTAATCGCTTATTAGAGTTAAGTGGTGCCGAGGAATTAAAACAGTTAAAAGAAAAATTAGAACAACAGGAAAGAAATCTGCGGCAAGATTTAGTCAGAACTAAGGATAAGTTAAAGAAATTAATTTCCCAGCAAGCTTATCAAGTCTTTTTAAAAGAAATTAATCAAAATTTTCAGCAATTAATCGATCGCCTACGACAACAAGGGGAATTACCCAGTGGTATCAAACAGCAATTTGTCCAACAATTATTAGAGCGGAAAAAATGTATTTGTGGCCAGGAATTACAGGAGAATAGCCAAGCTTATTTACAGGTACAAGATTGGATGAATAAAGCAGGAATGGCCGATGTGGAAGAAGCGGCCATTCGCTTATCTTCCACAGTCAAAGAAATAGATAAAAGGGTCTTAGATTTTTGGCAAGAAGTGGATAATTATCAAGCTAATATTCACCAGTGGCGCTTAGAATTATCTTTAGTAGAATCAGAATTAGATGAAGTTCGGGATAAATTTCGCCATTATCCCGATGAAGATATTAAAAATCTGCAATCTCACTTAGATGCGATCGAGGATTCCCTAAAAGATTTACGCTTGGAACAGGGCAGCAATAAAAATCAACTAGATATCTATGAAAAAGAGTTAGAATCCCTGCAAAAACAGGTACAAAAACAGCAACAAAAAGAGGAAAAATATAATTTAGGACAACGACGTAGTTTAGCGACTCAAGAGGCAATTAATCGCATTAGTGAGGTAAGACAGAGATTAGAAAATCAGTTTCGTTTGTCCTTAGAAAAACGGGTACAGGAAATCTTTAACTCAATTTCTTTTACTCCCTATATTCCCCGTATTAGTCCCGATTACGAGGTAAGACTATTAGAAAATACGACAGGATTCGCCATTCCCGTGGCAGCTTCCACCGGAGAAAATCAGATTCTCAGTTTATCTTTTATTGGGGGAATTATCGATCGAGTGCGAGAATGGAGTCAGAAAAATACTTTGATGGGAATTGATAGCAGCACTTTTCCTCTGGTGATGGATTCCCCTTTTGGTAGTCTTGATCATATCTATCGTCGGCAAGTTGCGATCGCTATTCCTAAATTAGCCAATCAGTTAATTGTTTTAGTGACAAAAACTCAATGGAGAGGAGAAGTAGAAACCGAGATTTCTCCCTATATTGGTAAAGAATATGTGTTAGTTTATAATTCTCCGAAGGCGGATTGTCAAGAGGATTTAATTAATCTTCATGGTGTTGATTATTCTCTAGTGAAACGCAGTCCTAATAATTTTGAATATACGGAAATTATCGAAGTTAATCGATTTTCCTCCTGACTGCTAAATTCTCTTGTCATAACTAAATTTTAACTTCTAATAAAACGAGCGATTGCTGTGTTCATTACCCCAACACGACTGGATAATTCCACAAGTTCCGTGGTGACAATATTATAATCCCCTAAATATTTATGGAGATTAGTTCCCTCTTGTTGATTGCCAATTTCTACTAACCTTTCCTCTCGCAATTCTTGCAAATGATCGAGGACTTCTTCTAAAGTATCTTCGAGGGGAGGTAAGAGAAGAGGAGGATTATTTGTTTGCAAAGCTTGGGTTAATTGCGTCAAAGCTTGGGTTATTTGTTGCGTGAACAGACTGAGATTAGGATGGGGAGGACTACCGCGATATTGTTCCAATTCCGTCAATAAAACTGTCACCCCGCGACCAAAACGAGGAATATAATTACTTAAAGTGATTGCCGGTTCCATTTGTGGAAAGGGTGTGCTAGGATCATCAATTAATCTTTGTAGGGCCGTTTGCATAGTCGTATTTGCTCGTCGAGCTTTATTGCGATAGGAAGATAAAATTGCAGTTTGATAGGATGATTCTCCTAAATAAACTGCCATAACTGACTGAAAATATATTTGATTAGCTTCTAATGCTTTAATGGCAGCGAGGGAAAAACGTTCATCTTCATTAAACCGTAAAAAACCGAAGGAAAGTGCAAAGGCTAAAGCACTACCGATTAAAGTATAAACTATTCTGATATACTCTAAATTAATACCGTCATTGCTGGCATCCAGACGACTGATGATTAAAGCAAAAATTGTGATAAAAAATACGGCCAAACTATAGTGAAATCGCACCAAAGCTAAAGCGATCGCTATAGAAATCATCCCAATAATTTCTAACCAGATCGGATTATCTATAATTGGCAATAATGCCAAAACAAAAAACGAGCCTAAAATCGTGCCAAACACCCGATTAAAAAAGCGTTGAAAAGTCAAGCTAAAATCTGGTTTTAACACAATAACTAAGGTTAAACCAATCCAAAAACTATGGGTAATTCCTAGCTTATTGTAAATCAAGACTCCTAGCGCACTTCCCAAACCCAAGCGTAAACCATGGCGAAATAGGGGCGATTCTAGATTAAAATTAGATCTTAATGGTTCCCACCAAGCTTTTTCTTGACTGTACTCTTTTTCTATCCCTTCAAAGTTACGCTGCCGGGGATTTTTTTTATCGGAAAAGTTCTCGCTTTGCCGCAAATGTTGCGCTGTTTCACTGGCTATTTTTAGCTGTTTAAATAATTTTTTTAAACGATTATTTAATTGCGAAATTGCCACATAACTGCTATAATCATCCTGGGCATTTTCTAAAACTTTAGCTTGCAGGTTTTTTTGTTGCTCGATCGCCTTGAGTAATAGCTGCAATCGCTCACAATCGGGTTGTTTATTTCTACCCAAAATTAACCAGGCAATATCTTCGCTAATTTCCGCCACTTGCACGAGAATATCTTCTAATAAAATACCCACCGTGGTCAGTTGTGGCAAGGGATGAAGATGAAGCAATTCTCGCAGCGCAATTAAGCTGGTATTAATGCGATCGCTATCTTCAATCAAGACGATTAACAATTCCCGCAGCTCACTCTTTCCCCAACGTCCCCGACGCGTCAAGGTGACAGTTTTCCTCGAACGTAGCAACAGCTGGCGGATTTTGTCAAAATATGGCTCCTCATTAGCATTAGAACGAGAGTGTAAGGGCAAAGAGCGGAGATAGGTGGCGATACCCTGAAAATTTTCCGCCGTTACCTGACGTAAAGGCTGATTAGGGCGAAAAGGCCAGATAAACAGGGCTAAAAAAATTGTCCATCCCCCTCCCAACACAGCGATTCCGGCCCGTTGTAAAGCGACGACAATATCTCCCGATGGCAAAGAAACAGCAAAAAGCAGCAATAAACTGATTACTAACCCAGCTAAAGCCCCATTTTCCCCGTAAACCGTCAAATAACCCGCTAGAAACAACCCGCAAAAAACTATCACTACGGTCAATCCTAGCCAAGCACTGGCTAATGTGCCGATAATCAAAGCTAGAGCCATCCCAATGGTCGTAGCGACTAGGGTTTTCGCTCTCAGGCAGTAAAGTCCCCCTACATCGGCTAAAATCAAGGTTTGAGCCGCTAAACCGACCATTAACCCCAATTCTGACTGATCTAAAATATCACCGATAATAATCGGTACCGCGAGCGCCAATAAAGTCCGAATCCCCCGCTCGATCTCGATATCGCCACTAGGACGCAATAAAAAAGCAAATCGCTGAACTAGCATATAGCACTTATCTTAATGGTGAGGTATGAGGTTTTCGTTTTCGGGAGTCAGTATTCTCCGAGTCACCTGATTAGGTAACGATTTCTCTCCTGTCTCCTGACTCCTAACTCCTTAATTCTGCCGTATTAGGGCAGCCAACGGGGTTTAAAACCGGCGTTGAGTTCTTGAGGTAAAATTTTCGGGGTGCTATTGGGACTGAATTGATCGGGGAGTGGTAATAACCAGAGACGACCATCGGCAATGCTCGACCCCTCCCCGGTGACTAAATCATTTGTGACTCCAAAGGGTGTGGTTGCTAACTGATCAAATAATAAGGCCACGCCATCAGGAGACATACTCATCTGCACGTCACGATAATTAGGTAAGGCCAGCAGGGGCATCATTTTACCCGTTTTTAGCTCAATAATCCCTAAAAATGGTTCTTCTTTCACTTTGCCATCGCTGCCCATGACCAGATCGCTTTTCAGACAGTAAAGGGTTTTTTCTTGTCGCGGTTCAAATTCACAGCTAATAATCGGATTAGCTGTTCTTAATAGTAGTCTTGACTCTCCCTGATCGTTGAGCAAAAATAGCGATCGCTGATTATCCGGTTCTGATTTCACCATTAATTTTTGGCGACCATCCCGGGAAAAAGCGAGGATTTTCTCGTAGGTAGGCAAAAATTGCGGTTTTCCCGCTTGGACATCCAAAGGAATCACCGCTACCCCTCCCGTTTGACTGACAACCGCTTTTTTACCGTCGGGAGATAGTAAAAAATTATCCCCTTGCATTCCTAACGGTCGCGATTGTCCATCATCCCTGATTACCCATAAACTGGCATCCCCCGGATTCCCATGATTAATTCTCTGCACGATTAGGGTTTTGCCGTTATCTGAGAGATCAAAGCGAAGATTTTGATAGGTTTTCGCATCTAAAAACCTTTCTATACGACCACTGGGCAAATTTTGACCATGTTCGTCATGATTTAAACCCGTGGTAATCGTGTAAAGTTGCTGTTTCGGGGTGTCTCGTCCTAAGTCAGAGCGATCGAAGGCCGAGAATAAAATTCTCTCCCCCCTCGGATAGATTTGAAAATCCGTGACCACCAGATCCGCAGGGGTAAGGATGGTTTTTTTCAGTTCTGTGACGTTATTTGCCCCCTGAATGATATTACAGACGATTAAACGGCCTCTTTCCTCTTGGTTGACTCCAATATAGGCAAAAGCTCGATCGTGGGTGTAAAATTCCCCGATAAAGTCCTCACCTTGGGCAATGGGTAACTTTACTTGATATTTTTTGCCGTAGATGGGCAATTCCGTCAAGGTATAGGTCAAGCGATCGCCAGACCAGCTAATTTTACCCGGCAAGGGAGGATCGATCACCAGTCCGGTTTCTATGTCGGAACGGTCAATCGGTCGATTAAAACTTAAAGTAAAATAATTGTCCCTAACGCCGATTTTTCGTCCTTGCCAGCTAAAATTCTCCCCTCGGGTAGGAACTTGATTTCCCTGGATCAAAATCGACGATATCCCGGCAATTAAGGCCAAAATAGTCGCTAACACTAAGCGATCGAACCAAGCTAATCTTTTCATCAGTTATCAGTTATCAGTTATCAGTTAGAAAGGGGATTTAGGGATTTAGGGATTTAGGGATTTAGGGAAATTTCAGCTAAATGCCCCACGTCCCCACGTCCCCACGTCCCCACGTCCCCACGTCCCCACGTCCCCACGTCCCCACGTCCCCACGTCCCCACTTTCTTATCAGCTTTAGTAATGATTGTCATCGGTTTTTTCAATCGAATAAATAAAAACGCCCCCAAAAAGGAAGCGTTTTTTAACTTATCATGAGGACTTAGCAAAATGTGTGCAGAGTTAGAACGCGGATGTTGGATGGGGATCCAGCATCTGTTTATTTTTAACCATTGATCGCCGCTGCCGTCAAGTCCATGGGGATAGCATCACCGGAAGCTAAATCGAGGGGGAAGTTATGAGCGTTGCGTTCGTGCATTACTTCAAAACCAATGTTAGCGCGGTTGATCACATCCGCCAAAGTTGTGATAGCACGTCCCTGGGAATCGATAATCGACTGGTTAAAGTTGAAACCGTTGAGGTTAAAAGCCATGGTTGAGATAGTTAGTAAAAGTATAGTCAAATATAGACAGACTGAATTCCATTTCAGAAATTCCTTTCACTTTTACTTCGAGAGATTGATTCTCCTTGGGTGAACTACGCACCTCTCTATCCCATAGCGGTTAAACGCATTTGGGAAT
>NZ_JADBTF010000447.1:0-10337 GCF_020246295.1 Microcystis sp. M090S1
AAACATAAATCGTAGGGTGCGTTAGCCAAAGCGTAACGCACCAATTTAATAATCAAGTTGATCTGTTACAGCCGATTGTTAATTTAGGTTTTTGATCAGAGATTATCGCCACAAACAGAAACATAAACCTTAGGGTGCGTTAGCCAAAGCGTAACGCACCAATTTAATATCGTAGGGTGCGTTAGCCAAAGCGTAACGCACCAATTTAATAATCAAGTTGGTGCGTGGGGTGCGGATTGTTAATTTGTTTTTTTGTCAGAGATTATCGCCGCAAACACGCACCCTACCAGATCTATACTCAACGGATTTAGAATAATAGGTTCCAATCTCAGTGATCTGTGCTACCATTCGGGGTAAATTCAAGCGATCTCCAGACACCTATGAGCAAGGTTCTCGTGTTGAATGCCTCCTACGAACCGCTAAATATTACCAGTTGGCGGCGTGCGATCGTTTTATTGTTGAAAGGAAAAGCTGAATCCCTAGAACATAACGGAAAAGTGGTTTGTCGTGACTTACCCCTACCTTCTGTTATCCGTCTTAGGCAATACGTCCGTGTTCCCTACAAGGAAATTCCTTTAACCCGTCGTAATATTCTCGAACGAGATCATCACACCTGTCAATACTGTCTCTACCGAGGTGAACAATTAACCATCGATCATGTGATTCCCCGTTCTCGCGGAGGGGGTGACACCTGGGAGAATTTAGTGGCGGCCTGTGTGCGTTGTAATGTGCATAAGGGCAATCGTACACCAAAAGAGGCCAATATGTCCCTACGCGCCCAGCCGCGTCGTCCCTACAGCAGTCTCCACTTTGAGCTATTAAAGCACACCAGGGGGAATCACAATCAGGAATGGCGTAAATATGTCATCGGCATTTAGGGTGAGAAAGGCATGGTGAAACCAAGACCAAAATTGATTCCCATGCCATTATTATTAGTCTGGGTGCGAGGATTGGCAACTCCCGTGCCTAGATAAACTGAACAACCAGCACAGGGGGAATTGACTCGGTAGCGCACCGCCATGGGATCATTGGGATCGGTGATGGTTACTCCCTGATGGTTTAAATCTTTAATTAGATTGGTGACGGGTTTGAAAAAATCGGCGCTGGGGGGTTGATTTGGTTGCAGTTCTAGGGTTTGTTCTTGGGAAGCAAGAACGATTTCCGAAGCGATAACTAGCAGCAGAGAGGTAGTTAAGCCAAATAAACCCAGATTATTTTTGATCTTCATCTTTTTTATCACCAAGAGATTGTTAATTTCTTCTGGTGATAATTCTAGCGTTTCCTCACCGGAAAGGAACCTAATCAGTAAAAAAATTTACTAATTTCTACCATACTTATAATAAGCGGCACAAGCACCTTCACTAGAAACCATACAAGTACCGATGGGATGTTCGGGAGTACAAGCAGTACCAAATACTTTACATTCCCAGGGTTTTAAAACACCTTTAAGAATTTCGCCACACTGACAAGCTTTGTGATCTTTAACGCGCTGATTGGGTAGGGTAAATTTCTTCTCCGCATCAAAACTACTGTACTCATCTCGCAGTTTTAACCCTCCTTGAGCAATTTCTCCTAAACCTCGCCATTCAAACTGATCCCGCAGTTCAAAAACTTGGTCGATTGCCGATAAAGCGACTCTATTTCCTTGATTTTGTACCACTCGATCGTACTGATTTTCGATCTCACATCTCTGCTCATCTAATTGTTTTAATACCATCCAAATTGATTGGAGAATATCCAAAGGTTCAAACCCAGAAACTACCACAGGTTTATGATATTCTTGGGCAATAACTTGATAGGGTTCTGTGCCAATTACCATGCTAACATGACCGGGACCAACAAAACCGTCTAACTGTAAATCTGGGTTATCTAACAAGGCTTTCAGAGCGGGAATAATCACCACATGATTAGAAAATAAACTAAAATTAGTGATGCCATCTCTTTGTGCTTCTAAAACGGTTAAAGCTGTGCTAGGAACGGTTGTTTCAAAACCTAATGCTAAAAATATTACTTCTTTATCGAGATTTTCTCTGGCAATTTTTAAGGCATCGCGAGGAGAATAAACCATGCGAATATCATCACCTTTTGCTCGCGCTTGCAGCAGACTCAAATGGGAACCGGGGACACGCATAGTATCGCCAAAAGTTGTCAGAATTACGTTCGGTTGTTGTGCGAGAAAAATGGCATCATCTAAACGACCTCGCGGCATTACACAAACGGGACATCCAGGACCATGAATTAATTCGATAGTTTCCGGAAGTATGGCCTCGATACCGTATCTAAAAATTGAGTGGGTATGACCTCCACAAACCTCCATAATTTTAGTAACTTTTTCCCGCTTTTCAGAGATTCTTATCGATAATTGTTCAATTTGTTGAATTAATGCTGCCGCTTTAACGGGATCACGAAATTCATCAACGTATTTCATAACAAGCTTTCTCTCTATAAGTGGTTGGACAAAAGTAAAGTTAATTGTGGAGCCGGTCGTCGGTCGTCAGTAATAATTAATTGCCGTAATTTACATTTCTTAAGATAGACAACAGAATTAATTTGTGGCTAACTAATTAAGAACATTAATTATGATTAAATTCTTCCTCTAATTCCAATAATTGTGTTAATAAATTTAAGGTTTCTTGCGCCTCATCTTCATCGATTCGATTCATGGCAAAACCCACATGAACTAATACCCAATCCCCTACACAAGTATTAGCGGGATGGTCTTCATCAACAATACAAGCGATATTTACTTCTCTTTTTACACCCCCCACATCGACGAGAGCCAGATGATGGTTTTCATCAATAATTGCCGTAATTTGTCCCGGTATGCCTAAACACATAGTTTTTACCTTAAATCTAGTTTTTGTTAATTATGGGCTGATTTTTTGGCTAGAGATTGCAGTAATATCAACCGAGAATCAGGTCATACTTCATCCCTCTAAGAAACGCTATACAGTCAAAGGTTATCCTTTTTACTTTTTCCTTTCCCCTTTCCCCTTTTTACTCGGTCTTAGCTGCCATTCTGGACCATTGCCCTCAAGAACAGCTTTTTTTCCCGTATCTTTTTTAAGATTTCCCCCGTCCCGCACCGTGGACGCTATCCCAGCAGGGGTAAAACTTTTGTATTAGGGACTACATCAATGATAAGAAATTATTCAATCAATCGATCGGGTGACATTCTAGGCTATGATTTCCCTGACTATAGTTATTTCTCTACATTAAGGAAAATCGACAATGACAGCCTTTCCCATCGATTTGAGCGCCTATAAACCCATCAGTCTCGACCCCAGTAACCCCACCCTCACCGACGACCAAAGAAGCGCCCTAAAAGCCAATATCCAACTTTGTCGCGATGCTATCATCTTTTTTACTGCCACGGGTGCGGCCCGGGGTGTGGGTGGACACACCGGCGGCCCCTACGATACCGTCCCGGAAGTGGTGATTCTCGATGCTCTTTTCCGCGGTCAACCTAGTCAATTTGTACCAATTTTCTTCGATGAAGCGGGACACCGCGTCGGTACTCAATATCTCATGTCTGCGTTAGAAGGTTCTTTACCCCCAGAACAATTAATGCACTACCGCGAGGCTAATTCTAAACTCCCCGGACACCCGGAATTAGGATTAACCCCCGGCGTAAAATTTAGTTCTGGCCGTTTAGGACATATGTGGCCCTACGTTAACGGTGTCGCTTTAGCTAACCCCGGAAAAACCGTTTTTTGTTTAGGTTCCGATGGTTCTCAACAGGAAGGCAATGACGCAGAAGCTGCCCGTTTAGCCGTGGCTCAACACATCAATGTTAAGCTGATTATTGATGATAATGATGTGACGATTGCTGGTAATCCTTCCAAATATTTACCCGGTTATGATGTGGCCAAAACTCTCGTTGGCCATGGTCTAAAAGTGTTAGTGGGAGATGGGGAAGATATCGATAGTTTGTATCGCAATATCTGTGAAGCAATTAATACTCCTGGCCCGATTGCGATTATTAATAAACGTCCCATGTGTCCCGGTATTGAAGGTTTAGAAGGTTCTAACCACGGTCATGATGTGATTTCTGTACCCTTGGCTTTGAAATATTTAGAGGCAAAAGGACACAGTGCCGCCGTGGAATATCTCAACAGTATTAAGAAGCCTTCTAATGACTATAAATTCCTCGGTTCTGGGGATAAATGGGGTTCTAACCGCAACGTTTTCGGTGAAGCAGTAGTCAGTCTTTTAGGCAAAATGAGCGAGGAAGAACGCAAGGCTAAGGTATTAGTAGTAGATAGCGATTTAGAGGGTTCCTGCGGTCTGAAAATTATCCACGATAAACATCCCGAAGTGTTTATTCCTTCCGGTATTATGGAACGGGGCAATCTTTCGGCAGCCGCTGGTTTTGGTATGGAAAAAGGTAAACAGGGAATTTTCGCCACCTTTGCCGCTTTTCTAGAAATGTGTATTTCTGAAATCACCATGGCCCGCTTGAATTATTCTAATCTTTTATGTCATTTTTCCCATTCTGGTATCGATGACATGGCGGATAATACCTGTCACTTTGGTTTGAATAATTTCTTTGCCGATAATGGACTGGATGACGGTTACGAAACCCGTCTTTATTTCCCGGCCGATGCGGCACAAATGACCGCTTGTGTCGAGGCAACTTTCCATCAACCCGGTTTACGTTTTATCTTCTCGACTCGTTCTAAAACTCCCAATATTCTTGATACTAACGGTAATAATTTCTTTGGCGATGGTTACACCTTTGTCCCCGGAAAAGATGAAGTAATTCGGGAAGGCACTGCCGGTTATATCATCAGCTTTGGAGATGGTTTATACCGCGCTTTAGATGCAGTGGAACGCTTAAAACAAGAAGGTGTTGACGTGGGTTTAATTAATAAACCGACTCTCAATGTGGTGGATGAAGAAATTATCGCTAAAGTTGGTAGTTCTCCCTTTGTTTTAGTGGTAGAAGCATTTAACCGTCGTACGGGTTTAGGTAGCCGTTATGGTTCTTGGTTACTCGAACGCGGTTTAACTCCTAAATACGCCTATATCGGTACTCACCATGAAGGTTGTGGCGGTTTATGGGAACAATTCCCCCACCAAGGTATTGACCCAGTTGGTATCATTAGTAAAGTTAAATCTTTAATCGCTTAGATAGTATTTTAGGGTGGGCTTTAATCAGTAATCAGTAATCAGTTATCAGTTATCAGTAAACAGTAATTAGTAAACAGTCATCAGAACGTAGGTTGGGTTGAAGCATGAAACCCAACGCCTGCATCGGTTACGCTACCGCTAACCCATCCTACAAATAATTGTGCCTCCCTACTTAGGTTTTAGATTCGGCCCTTGTAAACAGTCATCAGTAATCAGTAATCACTGGACATCTTTAATAATTAAGATTTTAGCTTGGTTGAGAGATTGAACATTTGTACTAAAATTTCCCAGAAGCAGTTTAAATCCATTACAGCTGATCAACTTTAGCGGCTTAAATCGCACCATTGAGGGGAAATCCCCCTTAACTAGGTACGGTAAGCCCCTAGAAGCCAACAAACCGGTCAATCTAGAATAGTCTCAAGGGTATAAAAGTAATCTCTTATAGAAAATGCAGCCAACCAATCCACAACAATTTACGGAAAAAGCTTGGGAGGCAATCGTCAAAACGCCGGACATTGCCAAACAGAACAGCCAGCAACAAATTGAAAGCGAACATCTAATGAAAGCCCTACTGGAACAGGAGGGATTAGCGGGCAGTGTCTTTAGTAAAGCTAATATTAGTCTAGCCCGTTTGCGGGATCGAACCGATGATTTTATCCGTCGTCAACCGAAAATCTCTAACCCTGGCGACTCGATTTATTTAGGTCGTAGTTTAGATAGTTTACTCGATCGAGCAGAAAATTATCGCCGAGAATTTGGAGATGACTTTATCTCGATCGAGCATTTGATTTTAGGTTACGCTAAAGATGATCGCTTCGGTAAAAATATTTTTCAAGAATTCGGACTTACCGAAAACAAACTCAAGGAAATTATTCAACAAGTCAGAGGTAGTCAAAAAGTGACCGATCAGAATCCAGAAGGCAAATATGAGGCCCTAGAAAAATACGGACGGGATCTCACCCAATTGGCACGGGAAGGTAAATTAGACCCCGTAATTGGACGAGATGAAGAAATCCGTCGCACCATTCAGATCCTCTCGCGTCGGACTAAAAATAACCCAGTTTTAATCGGGGAACCGGGAGTAGGAAAAACGGCCATTGTCGAAGGATTAGCCCAGCGGATTATTAACCGCGATGTGCCAGAATCTTTGTTAGATCGGACTCTCATTTCTCTCGATTTAGGCGGCTTAATTGCGGGAGCAAAATATCGCGGAGAGTTTGAGGAAAGATTAAAAGCTGTCCTCAAGGAAGTCACCGATTCCCAAGGCAATATCATCCTATTTATTGATGAAATTCATACCGTTGTCGGTGCGGGAGCCACTCAAGGGGCAATGGATGCGGGCAATTTATTAAAACCAATGTTAGCCCGGGGTGAATTGCATTGTATTGGGGCCACTACCCTCGATGAATACCGCAAATATATCGAAAAAGATGCGGCGTTAGAAAGACGCTTCCAAGAGGTTTTAGTGGATGAACCAAATGTGGTCGATACTATTTCGATTCTTCGCGGTCTCAAAGAACGTTATGAGGTGCATCATGGTGTGAAAATTGCCGATAATGCTTTAGTGGCAGCGGCACTGCTTTCTAATCGTTATATTAGCGATCGCTTTTTGCCGGATAAGGCTATTGATTTAGTTGATGAAGCGGCGGCAAAATTGAAGATGGAAATCACTTCTAAACCAGAAGAACTCGATGAAATTGATCGCAAAATTCTCCAGTTAGAAATGGAAAGACTTTCTCTACAAAGGGAATACGATCCAGCTTCGCGAGAACGGTTAGAAAAGTTAGAAAAAGAACTGGCTAACCTCAAGGAAGAACAATCGGGATTAAATGCCCAATGGCAAGGGGAAAAAGAGATTATCGATCAAGTTCGTGGGGTTAAAGAAGCGATCGAACAAGTTAATCTGGAAATTCAACAGGCCGAACGAGATTATGATTATAATCGCGCTGCGGAATTAAAGTTCGGAAAATTAACCGATCTGCAGCGGCAAATGTCCGCCCTAGAAACTCAATTGGCCGACAAACAAACCACCGGTAAAAGTTTATTAAGGGAAGAAGTTCTCGAATCGGATATCGCCGAAATTATCTCGAAATGGACGGGAATTCCTCTCAATAAATTAATCGAATCGGAAAAAGAAAAACTCCTCAATCTGGAAGAGGAATTACACGAAAGTGTCATCGGTCAAGAGGAAGCGGTCACAGCCGTGGCCGAAGCGATTCAACGTTCCCGCGCCGGTTTATCGGACCCCCACCGTCCCACGGCCAGCTTTATTTTTCTCGGTCCGACGGGTGTTGGCAAGACAGAATTGGCGAAAGCTTTAGCGCGCAATCTCTTTGACACCGAAGAGGCTCTAGTTCGCATCGATATGTCGGAATACATGGAAAAACACAGCGTTTCCCGTCTCATGGGCGCGCCTCCGGGATACGTCGGCTACGATGAAGGGGGACAACTAACCGAGGCAATCCGGCGTCGTCCCTACTCTGTCATCCTCTTTGATGAGATTGAAAAAGCCCATCCCGACGTTTTTAACGTTATGTTACAAATCCTTGACGATGGGCGCTTAACCGACTCTCAAGGTCATCTGGTTGATTTCAAAAATACCATCATTATTATGACCAGTAATATCGGTTCTCAATACATTTTAGACGTGGCTGGTGATGAGTCTCGTTACGAGGAAATGCAGGCCCGGGTGATGGAAGCAATGCGGAATAGTTTCCGTCCCGAATTCCTCAATCGTATCGATGAAACGATCATTTTCCATAGTTTACAAAAAGCGCAACTGCGATCGATTGTCAAACTACAGGTAGCCAATCTCAGTGATCGCTTGATGGAACAAAAATTAGCCCTGAAACTTGCCGATATTGCCCTCGATTATCTAGCAGAAATTGGTCACGATCCAGTGTACGGTGCGCGACCCTTAAAACGGGCAGTACAAAGATATGTGGAAACTCCGATCGCTAAGGCAATTCTGCGCGGCGAATTCAAAGGGGGAGACACGATTTTTGTCGATGTGGCCGATGAAAGATTGACCTTTAAACGGTTAGCTTCCCAAGTAGTAACTGCTTAATTAGCAAGGGTGGGCAATGCTCACCCTTTGATTATTTCGGGTTTACCGAAAAAGTTTTTCGTGCAGTCAGGAGTCAGTAGCCGGTCGTCAATACCACATTCGGTTATATTTCATCTTGATCGGAAAGGTTGTATCAGTTATCAGTTCACTGATCACTGAAAAAAAGCGGGGCTCTTCTGGTTTCTGTGTGGAAACGGGGTCTATACTGATAGTTTCTTCAGTAAAATAGTATTAAAAGTCTTTCCCCGTAAACATTTCACGATTCTATAAGCAAAAATTATCACACAAAGTCGAGAAGAGCCAAAAGCGGTTCTTCGGTTTGTGTTATGCAATGGACGGGGGGTATAAGGGATGAAACCCTAAATAGTTGCTAATTCCTGAACATCGAAATCTGCTTGCAACAGTTGAATTAGAGCGGCACAACGATAGACCATAGCGGCACGACTATCTACCCCTAATTTGGCAAAAATTCGCCGTAAATAGCTGGCAACAGTCCATTCACTAATATGTAAGCGATGGGCTATCTGTTTGTTAGCCTGTCCCAGGGCCACTAGGGTGGCAATTTGTAATTCTCTTTCCGAGAGAAGTTGGGCGATTTCTTGGGCAGAAGATTTAATTTGACCGGATACATCGAGAATAATAAAACATTGACCGTTGACTTCAAATTGCTCCACCTCAACAAAAGATTTTTTTAATTCCTTCTTGAATTAAACTCATAAGCGTCTGATGGCCGATTCATTTACTGAGATAAAAAAATTATAATATTAACCGGGTATTTCAGACAACCCAAAAAAAGTGAACTTGAGTATCTTGATTGTTCAAAAGCAAT
The DNA here is from genome assembly GCF_020246295.1 of Microcystis sp. M090S1. Lineage (NCBI taxonomy): Bacteria > Bacillati > Cyanobacteriota > Cyanophyceae > Chroococcales > Microcystaceae > Microcystis > Microcystis sp. M090S1. The sequence goes on from NZ_JADBTF010000447.1 coordinate 9,030, forward strand.
TACTGTTTAGCCCGTTAAAACTGAGGAATATGATTAAAAAGATGACGCATGACCACAAACTCCCAACAAAACAACGAATAGCCATAACCCTGACGCTCCACCGTCCTCATCTGAGCCTGTAAACCCTTTAAGGAAAAATCAGGATTCCAACCCGCATATAAGCCCACCCCCACCGGCACATACCGGGAAGCTGTCGCCAGTCCCGATCCCGAAAGACTTGCCGCCACCTGATTGGGAGTTTTCCGATAGATCTGTAAGACCACCTCATCCACAATCCCTTGACGCACCCAAGCCAACCAATTTTGATTATATTTATTCACCGCAAAAGAGTGAGGATTAGGCGAAAGACTCACCACCAACTTGGGATTAATCGCCTTGACATGATCGTGCAACTTGCGGGTTAAATTCGTTAAAGCCTGACTTTTATTACCAAAAACACGCGGAACTGCCCAATGATCATCTAACTGAATCCCCGCCAAATCTTTTTCTTTTAAAATATCTTCCATATTGCCCAAAAGATAGGCTTGTACCTGCGGATTCGCCGGATCTAACCAGACATTGGTTTCCACCACCGTCTTCCCTGCGGGCGTTTTTAATAGCCAATCCGGATGCTTTTTGGCAATGGGATCCTTAGGGGATAACATCAAACCATACTCAAACCAAGCATAGGGCTTCAAACCCTGCCGTAAAGACTCCTTAACCGCTGCCCTCCAGGGATTGATCAACGGCGGCACAAACAACCAATTCGTCGGACGCTGGGAAGTCGGATAAAGTGTTCCCCCAAACCCATAAACACTAAAATACACCCGGTCATAACCCGATCGCGAAAGATGATTTAACACCTCGTCTAAGGACGTAGTGTGATGTAACAATATCGTGCCAATATTGGTTAACCAAACCCCCTTCATCTGCTCATTTTCCACTGCCTTTCGGGGAGCCGCTCGGTGAGTAACCAACAACAAAAAAGCCACTCCAGCAACAATCCCAAACCTCTTTAGGTACTTGCTAAACTTAACCATGATTGCCGATTAATCCCACCCAGATATTTGATAATAGCATTATTGTAGTCCGATTTTTGATATTCAGTTCATCATCAGCAGGCCCTATTTAGTTAGGGTTTGCTGAAAAAGTTTGTTGGTGGGGTTAGGAGTCAGGAGTCTCCGAGTCAGTAGCCGGTCGTTTCAGGCTTTGTTGCCCTCTCTTTTCGTACCAGTTTATGTACTACAATAAGGATAATGCAAGGTTTTTGAGGGTCCCAATCCGATTTTAATGCTGCGAAAATCGGATTTTAACAGGTCAAAAGCCTTA
>NZ_JADBTF010000448.1:0-3007 GCF_020246295.1 Microcystis sp. M090S1
AATTAAGTATAACACAGTTTACCTACAAATGGTAGAATTAAAATCGTGCTTCGCAGTCAATATCCTGGTCGGATTTCATCCCCCGCAAAGGTTGATGTCTTGTCAAAAAATTTAGCGGGGGCATTCATCCGACATTTTAGGTAAACTGAAGATTGTTTACTGATTTATTCCCTCCTGATAATTGTCAACGATGAGATTAATCGGGAGAATTAGCAATATTGACGGCCAAAATTTATGGAATCCGCCTATTTTATTCCCCGTCTAGTTATCCCCGTCGGTGATCCCGCCGGAATCGGTCCTGAAGTGGTGTTAAAAGCGATCGCCGATTCCTCAATCTCGTCTATTTGTCAGATTACTCTAATCGGCACAAGAACGCTTCTCGAAAAAGCCTATCACGATCCCCATCTTCTCGATCGCTTTTCTCTGATCGATTTGCCCTACAACCGGTCAAAAATCGTTTTCGGGCGTGGGGATGCCCCTAGTGGTGAAATTAGCTTTCTTTACCTGCAAGAAGCCATAAAACGCACCCTCAAGGGCGAATTTGACGGTATTGTCACCGGTCCGATCGCTAAATCCTGTTGGCAGTTGGCTGGTTATGATTTCCCCGGTCAAACGGAGGTTTTGGCTACCATGGCGGGAATTAACCGTTATGGGATGCTATTCGTCGCTAAATCCCCTCACACCGGCTATAACTTACGCACTCTCCTCGCCACTACCCACATCCCCCTGCGAGAAGTTCCCGATGCCCTTAACCCCGATCTGATGACCCGAAAACTAGATCTATTGATCGAGTCTTTAAAGCTAGATTTCGGCATCTATCGCCCAAAAATCGCCATATCCGGCCTTAATCCCCACAGTGGCGAAGCGGGAAAACTGGGAAGGGAAGAAAAGGACTGGTTACAGCCTTGGCTAGAGTCAATGGCGCAAAAATACCCGCAAACCCAATTAATCGGCCTTGTCCCCCCCGATACGCTTTGGGTGGAACCGGGGCGCGCTTGGTTTAGCGGTCAAGGGCAACCCGCCGACGCATATCTGGCATTATACCACGATCAGGGACTAATTCCCGTCAAATTAATGGCTTTTGACTGTGCTGTTAATACTACCATCGGTTTACCTTTTGTTCGCACCTCTCCAGACCACGGGACGGCTTTTGATATCGCCGGTCTTGGCATCGCTAGGGCCCAGAGTATGCAAGCGGCAATCCAATTAGCGATCGAATTATGTCAGCAGCGGGACAACCGGAGAACTAAACTAGAGATATAGCGCTCGATAGGAGACAATTGGGATATGGGTATCGCTTCAGTTAACCCTGCCACGGGAGAAATTCTCAAGACTTTTACCCCTCTAACCTCGGAGGAATTGGCGGCGAAATTGGCCCTAGCTGAGGCCACTTTTCAGCAGTATCGCCGGACTGCCATCAGTGAACGAGGACAGTGGTTACGGCAAGCGGCGGACATTTTGGAACGGGATCAGGTGGCATTGGCTAAAACCATGACTTTAGAAATGGGGAAACCGATCAAATCAGCGATCGCAGAAGTCCTCAAATGTGCCTTGGTTTGTCGTTTTTATGCCGATAATGCCGCCGGTTATCTGGAAGATGTGTTGATTGCCACCGATGCTAGTCGCAGTTTTGTCCGTTATCAACCGTTAGGGGTAATTTTAGCGGTTATGCCCTGGAATTTCCCTTTATGGCAAGTATTTCGCTTTGCTGCCCCCGCTTTAATGGCGGGAAATGTCGGCCTACTCAAACACGCTTCTAATGTCCCCCAATCAGCTTTAGCGGTGGAAAGGATTTTATTAGAAGCCGGTTTTCCCGAAGGTGCTTTTCAAACTCTTTTGATCGGGGCCGATCGCGTTAGTGATTTAATTAACGATGAACGGGTAAAAGCCGCCACTTTAACCGGTAGTGAACCGGCGGGGATGAGTTTAGCAGCCGCCGCGGGAAAACAGATCAAAAAAGTGGTTTTGGAGTTGGGAGGTAGTGATCCTTTTATCGTTTTAGATACTGCCGATATCGAGGCGGCAGCGGCTACGGCAGTGACGGCGCGATTGTTAAATAATGGTCAGACTTGTATCGCCGCTAAACGGTTTATTGTTATGGAAACTGTCGCCGATCAATTTGAACAGTTATTAGTGGCCAAATTCCAAGCTTTAAGAGTGGGTGATCCCCTCGATGAAACTGTTGATATCGGTCCTTTGGCCACGGTATCGATCGTCTCGGAAATTGCCCATCAAGTCGAAAAAACCGTCGCTATGGGTGGTAAAGTCCTTGTGGGGGGTCAACGTTTAGAGGGAAAAGGTAACTTTTATCTACCAACGATTTTAACCGATATTCCTGTCGGTTCTCCGGGGGAAAAAGAGGAATTTTTTGGACCGGTGGCTTTACTATTTCGAGTCAAAAATATCGATGAAGCGATCGCTTTAGCTAATGATAGTCCCTTTGGTTTAGGTTCTAGTGCTTGGACGAATAACCCCGCAGAAATTGAGCGTTTAATTACCGAAATTGAGGCCGGTTGTGTGTTTATTAACGGTATGGTTAAATCCGATCCTCGCTTGCCCTTTGGGGGTATTAAACGTTCTGGTTTTGGACGGGAATTAAGTGTCGAAGGTATTCGCGAATTTGTCAACGTTAAAACTGTTTGGATTAAGTAAATCAGTAGGGTGGGTTAGCAACGCGTAACCCACCACCATAACCAAAATCACCCACCACAATTGTCGGTGCGTTACGCTATCGAAGAGCGCACCCTACGGATTAAAAATATGCCGCGCATTTTTGATAATATTGAGTCCCATTTATTGCCAATTTTACAGAAAAGGGGCTGATTTTTGTGTGGGTTATTTTAATTTGCGCGGTTGGCAGTAACCTTTACACCTTTAATACCTTTGACCTTTATGATGAGCTAAGGCCATTTGATAACAAGAAATGGGGGATACTCCTTTTAATCTTTGTCCTCAGTCATTTCTTCCCAAATAGCAACGACTATACTAATAGGTAAAAAAAACAACA
>NZ_JADBTF010000449.1:0-4528 GCF_020246295.1 Microcystis sp. M090S1
AACCTTTAATCATGACTAACTTAAACAATCATTCAACCTCTAACACATCCGAAGAGCCTGAGTTATCAATGGAAGAACTCGATGCTAAATGGGATGCACTAGAAAATGACCCAGAATTTCGCAAAAAACCTTTTTGGCAAAGAATTGTTGAGATTGGTAACGTTGTTCCCCAATCAGAATGGCGAAAACACTTTCCCAGAGACTTTGCGCGTAACGCGGAACATTATATGTACGGCGCACCGAGAGAAGATGAGGAAGAATGAGAAAAATTTTCTTAGATACCTTCTATTTAAAAGCGTTAGCTGATAGAGGAGATAATGCTCATAGACTTGCTATAAGTATGGTAGCAAGACTGGGTAACTTTAGAGGTGTTACCAGTGAAATGGTTCTGACAGAATTACTCAATGCTTTATGCAGTAGAGGGGAATTTTTGCGTAAATCAGCTATTCGTCTAACTCATGATTTACGCAATGACAGCAAAACCATAATCATTCCCCAAACCAGTGAACAATTTCAGCAAGCTTTTGATTTTTACCAAAGACGATTAGATAAAGGATACAGTTTAACTGATTGTGCTTCCATGCAGATTATGAGACAACTGGAAATCTCTGAAATATTAACCTTTGATAAGCATTTTCAGCAAGAAGGATTTAGCGCATTACTCAGAGAATAGTCACTAAACTTTACTTCACTTTAATTTTTTCCTCGCTTCATATAACCATTGCTCCTCCTCCGTATTAATTTCCCTCCCTTCGGCTAAATTAAGACATTTACGCCAATTTTCCTGAGATAATTTCTTGTCTTCTTTTTCTAAAAGTTGAGCATAAATACAAAAAGCAGCACCGGGATTGCGGATAAATTTCTGATAAGCTGGATTTTCAGCGATACCAATAGCAACTAAAAGATTAGGAACTGCATCTTCACTGCGATTTTGCTTAAATCTGGCCCAGCCTAGATTTTTATAAATACTATATTTTTGTACTGCTAAATTGCGTTTCTCCTCTTCAGTAAATTGGTCTAGTTTTTCATCTTTTTCTGCTAATAATCTCTTGGCTTTTTCCAGTAACTCTACTGCTTCTGCATTCTTATTATCGCGCAGATACCAATAAGCGAGATTATTATAAGCATCTATAAAACCACCTTTTGCCGCAATTAAATAGTGTTTCTTCCCATTAGTCAAATCCTGTAACTCTTCATAAAGTGTTGCCAACTTATAATGAGCATCTAGATTATCTGGATCTAACTCAATCGCTTTTAAATACTTCTCTTCGGCTGAAGCTAAATTAGGAAATTCTTGACTTGCTGGCGGAGGAGATTGTAAACGGTTGCCTTCTTGCTTATAAAGCTCAGAAAACCAAGAGAAATTTAGATAAATTCCCAAGAGAATAGCAAAGACTATTACTGTTACAGAAAACTGTATTTCTTCATACCAATGTTCAGCAATCCCAAGCAATTTCATTAACTTAACAAAACCCTTCTGGCGCGTCCGTGTGAGAGCATTTTCAGTTTGTAATAAAGAAATGAAAGTCGAAAAAATAACACCCCCTATTTCTAGCAAACCTGAACCACCACTAAGAAACCGAGTAGCAATCGTTCCGATTAATGTAAAATTAACCCCTAATAAAACCAGTTTAACGATTCTCAATAGCCAATCAAAGCGATTGCAAGGATGCAAAGATTCCCTACTTTCTAAATGCCACCACCAAGCCTGATCAGAAATAGATAAAGTCTCCCGATATTCAGCTAAGTCAAGAACTTGAGTAATTTTGTAGCTTTTCTGTTTTAATCTATTATCTTGTTCGATTAATTTTGACGACATATCAACCGAAATTTCCGCCTCAGCTTCCATTTGTTTATGAAGAGCATCTCTGGCGGCAATAATTTCTAAAGCCTGTGCTTTTTTCAGAGATTTATTATGAGAAGTATCTAAATAATTTAGAGCATTCTGGTAACGCTCTAAAGCAACTTGAAAGGGTGTCGGCACAGGTGCAGGAGAATTCATATTATACTAAATCCGTTGAGCATAGGCTACTTATAAGGACAGGCAAGAGGCAAAACGGAGAATAAATAATCAGTTTTTAATAACCGGATTTAGCATGAAAAAGGCCGATTACTGATAGACTCGACCGCGCCAACGTTGGGGACGGGTAAAAGCAGAGATAAAAATGCGGATAACTGCCAGCGGATCCGCTAGGGGAGATAGCCAAAATAATCCTGAAGATAGATTGACTTTTTTGCCGCGATAGTAACTAGGAGAGACAGCCAATAAAAGGGCAAAACGAATCAATAACAGCAGCAGGTTTAAAGTCAAGACAATTTTTAAACTCAGGAAATCGTAGCCAAAAATCAAAGCTGTGAGCAGTAAAGGCGTGATAATTATCGGTAATCCCTGAGTAAGAGCTAATAAAGCTAAATCGCCCCATAATTGCCCCTGATAGGAGGCATCTTTGAGATCAAGAGATCTGCCCCATTCCTGCCAAGTTTCCTTGAGTCCTTCGTACATTCGCACCCGAATTAATTTCGCCCCATCGAGAAATCCCACCCGATAGCCTTTCGTTGCCGCTAGACGGGCCAGGGTGACATCATCGCAAAAAGAACCTTTTGCCCCGCTATAACCGTCTAAAGCCGCTAAAACTGACCGCCGGCAGAGAAAACATTGACCATTGGCCATCACTCGTTCGGGATCTTGCCCGCGCACTCCGGCCGCATCAAAGCGATAGAGCAAAGTCATCAATAAAGCCGGCTGTAACCACCATTCTCCCGGATAGGAGAGGATAAATTGCGGCGACAGGGAAACTAAATCGTAACCTTCTGCGATCGCATCTTTGACCAAACTAGCCACTAAATTTGCTTGGGGTTGCGTATCGGCATCAATGCCCAAAATCCAGTCACTTTTAGGAGAACTAAACAAAAAACCATTGTGTAACGCCCAGGGACGACCTACCCAATCGGGAGGCAAAGGATAATCGGTTTTCAAGCGAAAGCGGGGGTCTTTTGCCGCTATCTCTTTGACTTTTTCCCGCGTACCATCTTGGGAATTGCTATCGACAATCAGAATTTCTCGCACTTCGTAACTCTGTTGACTCAATCCCCGTAAACAACCGTCAATCCTGGCCACTTCGTTTAACGTCGGCACAATTACGCTTACTGTCCCTAACATCTCCGGGGTGGGAGGTTGGGGAGTCAGGGGAGGACGACGACGCGCCCCTTTTAGCAGACGGGAAAGAAGGATAAAAAAGGCAACAGCCTGAGACAGCAGTAGCCCCAGGCAGAATGCACCGAGAATTATCTCAGTTAACAACTTATTTGGCTCCTCTCACCGACACAACGGGGATTTTTAGGGTTGTTACTTCGCTTGTCGGCACTGTTTGTCGGGAAGCAACAGCCTTGGCGCGATTATAGAGAAGGATTAAAGGCAGAACACCGGTGAGTAATCCTAAGAAAATCGGCGGATAAATACCAGCACCGATACTCATGACCGTAGCAAAGCCAAAATTACCTAAATACATCAGAAAAGGCAGGGTTACATCTTGACTTGGCAGTTTCACCGGTTGCACTTGCCAGATTAAAGTGGCTACCGTCATAAAAACACAGCCCGTACCGAACCAACCGGCAAAATTTTCATAGGGCATCCCAAAAAAAGCCCCCGGTTGTTCCCAAATCCAGAAGGGGATGGTAGTTTGACTCATGGCTGGATCTAGGACAAAATCCCATGAAGTTAATAATACCGCCCCGATAGCGATCGCTCCTAGATTTTGTAGCCATTGAGGTAAAGCAAGAGTGGATAAACCAACACGAGCGATAATATAGGCACTAAAACCGAGATAAAACCAAGATAGGGGGATAGTAAAGGGTACTAAACCCGCAATTTTGTAACCTAAGCCCGAAAGATAACGATAATGACCGAAAGGAAAGCCGGTACTGGTTCCTAACAGTTCGCTACAAAGGGATAAACTGATAGCGGGAACCATGAATCCTAACCAGTGCCACACTCCTAGAGTCCGATAGGCATAAACAGCCACCGCTGCCATTCCTAACACCATATACACCACACCCCCCCCTGCCATTGACCAAGCAAAGGCAGTTTTGCCAAAATCCGGTAAATTGGCCACAAATTCGGGATGGGGCAAGACTAGCAACAATCCCGCTAGTCCAAAAGCCATCGATACAATATGACCGATGAGCAGAGCTTTTTCGATCGCAATTAGTCGTCTCATTAAATCTCTAGCACTGCGAAGGGATAATCATTTTCAAGTTTACAAATCTTTATTAAAGAATTATTACCCAGATCGGTCACTTTCGGCAAAAAAGTTTTACAGGGGTTAGGGATTTGCCTGTAGTAGTTCTTTAGGAGTCAGTAGGCAGGAGTAAGTGGTCATAATAATCAATGGTTCTTCGGTTTGTGTTATGCAATGTACGGGGGTTATAAGGGATGGAACCCTTATCTAGAAAGGCATTGCTGCGATTTTTGTCAATTGTTTTTTATCTAGAGCGAACTAATCAATTAAGTCTCTTGCCAGATAAGGAT
>NZ_JADBTF010000045.1:0-14792 GCF_020246295.1 Microcystis sp. M090S1
CGCGGGAATTGAAAGTTTTGTCGCTACTTCACGGGGAGATTTAATCAAAGCCCCTCGATTTTTGTTGAAAGTACAGAGTAAGCTTAAATTGCTACAAAGACGCTTGAAACATCAAGTCAAAGGCTCGAACAATTGGTTGAAACTCCAAGATAAGATAGCGAGATTACACGAAAAAGTGTCTAATACTCGTAGAGATTGGCATTTTAAGTTAGCTCATTACCTTTGCGATCTCGCTGATAATATCTTTGTTGAAGATATTAACTTCGTTTCCTGGTCTAGAGGGATCGTTAGAAAACAATCTCTGGATTCAGGTATCGGTAGTTTTATTAACGAGATACTACCGTTTGTTGTTTGGAAACGGGGAAAATATTATCTTAAGGTTGATAAAAACGGAACCTCGCAAGAGTGTCCGAATTGTGGCGCAATTACTGGTAAAAAAGCGTTATCGGAAAGAGTTCACCGGTGTGATTCTTGCGGCCACATTGAACCGAGAGATACGGCATCAGCGAAGGTAATTGAGAACCGAGGAAAAAACGCGGTCGGACTGACCGTGTTAGAAAACGCTCGCGGAGGCGATTTGACGCGGATCGACTGGGTTAAACTCGGTCGATCTAGTTAAAAGCCTAAGAACCGAGAATCCCCCGCTACACCGCGCTCCGCGGTTAGCGGGGGAGAGTCAATCCCCGATAACTGATAACTGCTAGACTAATTGGGTTACGCTTGCAAGATTAATAAAACCAGTGTCGAGATTAGAATGCAGGGACTTTTAAGAAAACTTTGGCGCGCGATCAAAAACTTTTTTACCCGACTTTTGGGGGGACAAGGGGGAAAGGGGAAAGTACAAGCGATCGAATCTGTTCCCCTAACCGATACAGATTACGAGTTTCTCTATATGCAGTTACTCGATGGAGTGGCCCACGGTTGGCACGAAGGCAGAATTCTGAGATTTTTTGAGAAATTGGGCGATCGAGGTCGGCAAAAAGATTGGGTAGAATGGTTAGAGCGCTTTGGCACCCGTCTGCAATCCTCCGCTTCCCTTAACCAACTTCTCGCCACCAGAATGATCCGTTTGGGAGAATTAGCTCGCGCTTTCCCGGGGATTGAACGCATTGGTGAAGCTTCCTACGAGATCGGTTATCAACTCTACACCAAAGAAACTGCCACTTTAATCTGGGAATACGCCGGCGAAGATGAGGCCCCGGGCAGTTATTCCCAGCCGCAACCCCCAGAAAATCTCTCATATTCGGGTGAAACTAGCGATTTTAACGGTGCTGACCCAGAAAATACCCAATTAGAAACCCTGACCCTCGATGAATTATTTAACCGTCTGCAAAACGATCCTACCCTAGCGGGCCAAATGGCCGAACAATTAGGCATCGAAAATAAGGACGCAGAAAGCATTATTGATAGTCTCATCGCTCAATTTTCCCCCCAGGAGGGCAAAATCCCTGAAACTGCCGCAGATTGGTTTAATCAGGGCTTAGAACAGGCAAATTTAGGCAATTGGTCAAATGCGATCGCTGATTGGGAACAGGCCTTGACGATCGATCCCCAATTAGCCTCGGCCTGGCATAATCGTGGTAGTGCCTTAGCCATGATCGGTAACTACGAAGAAGCTTTAAATAGTTATGATCGCGCCCTAGAAATCACCCCCAACGATCACCAAGTCATTAACGCTAGAGGCAGCGCCCTATACGGACTGCAACGTTGGCAAGAAGCGTTAGAATGTTGGCAACAGGTGCTAGAAGCGGACGATAATTTTTATCAAGCTTGGTACAATCGCGGCAGTACCCTAGAAAATTTGGGCGAAACCCAAGCAGCGATCGCCTGTTATCAAAAAGCTTTAGGGATTGCGCCAGATTTTGAGCTTGCCCAAACTCGTCTAGAGGCTTTACTAGGGCAAAAACCGCCCGAAGACGACGGTAATCCCCCCGCCTGATTCAATCTGAACTTGAGCAGTCAACAGCCTACAATGAGGAGAGGATAGAGACTAATTTTAATGAATCATGCCCAGCAATGAGTATAAAAAGCAAACCTCCTTCACAATCCCGCCTGATCGGTAATGTTTTATTAGCCGTAGGCGGCTTATTTCTGATTGTTAACCTTCTTTTCCCGCAATTATTTGGCCCTAGCGTCCCCAAAGTTCCCTATAGTCTTTTTATCGACCAAGTGGAAGATGGCAACGTCGCTAGGGTATCCGTGGGACAGAATGAGATTCGTTATCAGCTTAAAAACGACCAAGAGGGCAACTACGGACGAATTTTCAGCACTACACCGATTTTTGACCTAGAATTGCCCAAACGTCTAGAAGCTAAGGGCGTAGAATTCGCCGCTGCGCCGCCGCCAAAAAATGGCTGGATTGGCAGTGTCCTTAGTTGGGTGATTCCTCCCCTGATTTTTGTCGGTATTTGGCAATTTTTCCTCGCTCGCAGCGGTGGCGGTGGTCCAGCCGGGGCTTTATCGATTACCAAAAGTCGCGCTAAAGTCTATGTGGAAGGAGACACCACCAAAACCACTTTTAAAGATGTGGCCGGTGTGGAAGAAGCGAAAACCGAATTAGCCGAAATCGTCGAATTTCTCAAATATCCCCAACGTTACATTCAAATCGGGGCGCGGATTCCCAAGGGTGTCCTCTTAGTCGGTCCGCCGGGGACAGGGAAAACCCTGCTGGCAAAAGCAGTAGCGGGAGAAGCGGGAGTTTCTTTTTTTAGTATCTCGGGTTCGGAATTCGTGGAACTCTTTGTCGGTGCGGGTGCGGCCCGAGTGCGAGATCTGTTTGAACAGGCCAAGAAAAAAGCCCCCTGTATTATTTTTATCGATGAATTAGACGCAATCGGTAAATCTCGCGCTAACGGTAATTTTATGGGGGGTAACGATGAACGGGAACAGACTTTAAACCAATTATTGACGGAAATGGACGGTTTTAACGCTGGCGATGCGACGGTGATCGTTCTAGCCGCTACTAATCGCCCCGAAACTCTTGATACCGCCCTTTTACGCCCCGGCCGTTTTGATCGTCAAGTGTTAGTTGATCGCCCCGATCTGGCTGGACGCTTAAAAATCCTCGAAATCTACGCAGGTAAGGTAAAATTAGGAGCGGGTGTGGATTTAAAACAGATTGCTACCCGCACCCCCGGTTTTGCTGGTGCTGACTTAGCTAATCTAGTCAATGAGGCGGCTTTATTGGCAGCGCGCAATCAACGCAGCACCGTCGCCCAAGAGGACTTTAATGAGGCAATCGAGCGGGTAGTGGCCGGTTTAGAGAAGAAAAGCCGGGTTCTCTCGGAAAAAGAGAAGAAAATCGTCGCTTATCACGAAGTTGGTCACGCTCTCGTCGGTGCAGTTATGCCGGGGGGTGGTAAAGTTGCCAAGATTTCGATCGTGCCTCGCGGCATGGCAGCCCTCGGTTATACCCTGCAAATGCCCACGGAAGACCGTTTCCTTATGGATGATACGGAATTACGCGACCAAATTGCTACTCTTTTAGGTGGTCGGGCTGCCGAAGAAATTGTCTTTGGTAGTATTACTACTGGGGCCGCTAATGACCTGCAGCGGGCGACGGACTTGGCCGAACGCATGGTGACGACCTATGGTATGAGTAAGACCCTCGGTCCCCTAGCCTACGAAAAAGGTCAACAGAATAGTTTTTTGGGAGATGGCATGATGAATCCCCGGCGCCTGGTGAGCGATGATACGGCCCGAGCGATCGATAATGAAGTGAAAGAGATTGTCGAAAATGGTCATCAGCAGGCCCTAGATATTCTCGCTCAAAATCGCAATTTACTCGAAGAAATTGCCCAAGAAATCCTCAGTAAAGAGGTGATCGAAGGGGAACAATTGCAGGGCCTGCTCGATCGCGTTAAACCCCTCGATCGAGAACCTGTTACTGTTTAGATTGATTTGATTTTTACCTTACCCCATCTTTCTTCAAGATGGGGTTTTTTCTATTAGACCTCGTCTAAGAGCTAATTTCACGACCGAGGTACGCAAGCGTCTCTAGAACAGATTGAAGCAAAGATCGCCGCTGCTCGACGACAATATCTAAGTTAGCCAACATATACTTTACGTCTTTGTAGGCATTGTCCAGCAAGGCAAGTAATAATTTGCGATCGCCGGCGATGTCTTGTTGCGACCGGGGGCCAGTCCGTTGGGGTAATAAGTCCGCTGGTGGAGAAGGAAGGGAGGGCGATCGCTCGGACTCTAGCTGTTGAATCGTTTGTTGTAAATTTTCAATCACCCCATACATTTCCATCGGGTCAAAAACCCGCAAGAGACTGGTTTGTGTAACAATGCCCAACCCCCGCCCCCAGTTCCAAGAAACCACCAAACGCCCCACCCGCCGTTTTTGCATTTCCTGATGGGCCGTCCACAGGGAATCCTCGGGGCTGAGGAGAAATAAGGGCGTACTCATCACCGTCTGGGCCCTAGTTTTGTGCAGATCGATTTGAACTGCTTGAAATTGGACAAGATCTCGCTCTGTCACAATACCAACCGGGCAGTCATTGTCTTCTGAATCTCGTTGGGTGATCACCACACAACTGACACGATGTTCAGCCATTAACTGGGCCAATTGCAAGACTGTGGCGGTGAGTGGGGCCTGTACCACTTGACTGGTCATCACATCGGATACGCGACGAAACCGCAATAGATTGGCCGGACGCAATATCTGGCGAATACTTTCATGGGAGATCACCCCGATTAACTGTCCTTGGTCATCGACAATCGGCAAATGGCGAATGCGGTAGCGCCGAAACAAAAACAGGGCAGCAAAAATGTCTTGAGCAGATTGCTGGGGCAACGTGATCAGGGGATGTACCATCACATCGGCAACGGTTGTCTCGGACAGGTTAATCCCTTGAGCGGTGAGTCGCACCACATCGCGTTCTGTCAAAATTCCTAATAACTCTTGCCCCTGCACCACCAGCAGACAGCTAACACGCACCTCTCCGGCCGGAGCAGCTAGAGGGGATAGGTCATCGGTGAGTAAACACAGACGGCTATGGGCCTGACCGATCATGGCGATCGCATCCGCCAGAGAAGTGGTTGGCGGCACCGTCAAGGGCTGGCGATTGATCGCCTTTTCCAGATCGGGGGCCCAACTCAGAGGTGTATCAAAGGACATCAGCGCCATCCTGCGATCGCAAAAGCCAAGATAGGCAGAACAGCCACTGGGCAAAGAACCCCGGCTCTCAGAGTTGCCAAAACCCGTTCTAAAACTATCTCAAAGTGTAGCGTCATTTAACTTTTTCCTAAAATATGTAACGTTTTATTACAATTTTTATTAAACTCGTAAAGATTTTCGACCCACTTCGGTGTATCATAGAGGGATGTAACAGGTTAAAGCCTGAAACTTTTTATTTAGGGGTTATTGAGCCTCTAATGGTTTTAGGAGCGGCATCACCAGACGCTGGGGTGAGTACTTCCGGGTTATGCTCGGTCTGAGGGGTTACTCCGGAAATTCTGGACACCTTTCCATATAGTCGATCAAGCACCCGCTTTACGGAAATACGCTGCCATGGTTGACCACGTTTGGTGGTGTAGCCCTGTTCATTAAGCCAATCCGCGATCTTCTGCAAGGATTTCCCTGATTTGTGATGACGGCGAATCAGTTCAATGACCCGGCACTCTTCCGGATCATCCACTAATTCCCCATCGATCGATCGTTGTCCAAAGGCAGGGGAGCCGTAGCCCGCATAACCACCGTTGCTTGCTTTTGCTTGTCTACCTTGTTCTAGCCGCTCCCAGGCAGATAAATCGTTGGAAGGGGTCGCTGTCATAGGGGATGTCAATGCAATGACTTGCAATACCATATTACCGTAACTTAACGTCGCAAATTTGTTTTGATTGGGAGCAGCCGATGACGACTTACAAAGTAAAACCCCTGCATGAGCAGGGACTAGATATCACCATCGATGTCTGGGACGACCAAACTATAGACGATACCCCCGGGAGGTGGACATTGACTGATGCCATTTTTCTTTATTCATAGTCCTGAACCCCAACCCCTTTCTGGGGGGAAAGTTAAAGAGGCCAAGGCCAAGCATTTTTAGATGAGGAGCGGTTCAAAGCTGAATTTATATTGTAAAACGCACCGAGAAGAGAATTTGTCCTAAGTTACACAGCATCAATCTGGAGATATAAACATGGGTACGGCTACATTTATTCAAGATGAAACTGAATTTGATTCCCTCTTAAACAGTGAATCCCTGTTGGTGGTAGATTGCACGGCAACCTGGTGTGGACCTTGCAAACTGGTGGCGCCGTTGATCGATCGATTGGCCGATGACTATCGCGATCGCGCCAAAGTCTTCAAACTTGACCTGGACAGTAACAAACCCGTAGCCAAACGCTTTGGGATTAGAAGTATTCCGGCTGTCATGGTATTTAAACAGGGGAAATTGATAGAAACATTAGTTGGGGTTAAACCCTATGAAGAATTTACCGCTGCAGTAGAACGACAATTATAGTCTTCCACTCTGGACAAACGTCCGACCTTAACCCTTTCCTTCTCACACCACTATTCAATTTTGAGGTATGGCGTTGAACAAGCTGATAGAAATTCGATGTCCCAACTGTGGCAGCGTAGCTCAAAGGCTCTTGAGCGATCGCCTACCCGCAGGATATAAGTGTCCGGCCCGGCAGGTTGCTCAGACGGAATGCCCAGTGTGTGATTATTTCATCGCCATGTGTTGGCAAAACGGCGCTGTGCTGGAGGCCTATGCTCCCGGCATTCAGGGGAACACAGCCGCCGCTACCCCGTCCCAGCCAAAATCAGCGAGCGCCCATTGGCCCGCATCATCTCTGTTGACAGTGGCACTCAGCCCACAAGAGTCTAGGAAATTGCTATCGGGACAACCCTAGTCAACTTTTGTGTTTATACCAGTTCTTTCATTTAAAAAAAACCAAACCATATATGCTACAAGCTCAAGAAATTATGACCCAAAACGTTGTCACCATTCGTGGTTCGGCAACGGTTGCGGATGCCGTGAAATTGATGAAAGAAAAAAAACTGCGAGGGTTGATTGTCGAACCGCGCCATGAACAGGACCCTTATGGAATTGTCACCGAAACCGACATCGTTTACAAAGTGGCGGCCTTTGGCCACGATCCTAAAACTATGCGGGTCTATGAAATTATGGCCAAGCCCTGTGTGGTCGTCAATCCCGAACTGGGGGTGGAATATGTAGCCCGGTTATTTGCTCAAACCCGCATTCGCCGCGCCCCCGTGATTCAGGGCAAAACTTTGCTGGGCATTATTTCTGTCAGTGATATTCTCTTCAAGAGCGATTTTGTCGAAAAGCCCAAGCGGTTGTTCATCGAAGATGAAATTGAAGCAGCCCGGGAAGACGCGCGGGCAATTTGTGCGGCCAAGGGTGAAATCTCTCCCGATTGCGCCGCAGCCTGGGATGTGGTGGAGGAACTCCAGGCCGAAGCCTCCCATCGACGGGTCAAAAAACAGGGGAGTAACTCACTTCAGTCTTACTGCGAAGCCAATCCCGATGCCTTAGAGTGCCGCATTTATGAGGATTAAATCCTGGCGGGTTTTGGGAGAATCGATCGCCTTGAGGATTTCGCCGATCGGTTTCCCCACGCGATCGAGTTCTCGAACATTCTCCACCTTTTCGGATGCGATATAGATCGATCGCTTGCGCTTGCCGAATTCGACTTGATAGGGGGTCTGTGGGTGCTTATGCCCCTAATTCCCCTGAGAGGAGATAATCAAGAAAAGTCTTGGCGATCACGGATAGTTTTTTATCCTTGGGATAAACCACATACCAATGGCGTTGGATGGGAAAATCTTCCACGTCAAGGATGGTAAATTCCCCATGAGGATTATCTAAATTTAAGACGTGCTGAGACAGAACCGAAATTCCTAAACCACCGGCGATCGCTTGTTTAATGGCTTCATTATTGCCGATTTCCAAACGCAAAGATACAGTGATGCCATGGTCGAGAAAAATTTGCTGCACTGCCCGTCTAATTCCCGATCCCATTTCCCGCATGATAAAAGGTTCCCCTTGCAGCCGTTTAATCGGAATTTTTTTCTGTCCCGCTAGGGGGTGATCTTTGCGAGCAATAACCACGAGGGGATTTTCCAGAAACGGTTGAATCTCCAGGTTTAGATCTTCGGGGGGTTCGCTTAAAATATATAGGTCGTCAACATTATTGATTATCCTTGCTTCTAGATATTGGTGATTGGTCAATTCTAGGGACACATCTACCCCTTGGTACTGTTGACAAAAAGGACCTAGGATCTGAGGGATTAAATATTGGGCTGTGGATACCGCCGCTAAACGCAGTTTACCCTGTTTAATGCCCTTGATATCGGCGATCGCCATCTCAAAGTTATCAAGATCCTTGAGAACTGCCTGACAGGTTACTAATAAACCGCGTCCGGCCTCGGTTAAATACAAACGTTTGCCTATCTGTTCAAATAAGGGTAAACCCACTGCTTTAGTCAGTTGTTTCATCTGGGTGGAAACCGTGGGTTGGGTGATCGATAGTTCTTCAGCAGCCCTGGTGAAACTGCCATGACGAGCGGTCGCTTCAAAGACAATCAGTTGATGTAAAGTGGCGTGAATCAAGAGAGGCCTCTAGAGAGCTACACTTCTGTTACTGCCTTGAGGAGCTTTGCTAAACAGAAGCAGGAATGGAGGGGAACGAGTAAAAACCTCCCCACCCCGCTTATATCATAGGTTTAAATCAATACTTTTGTAAAGATATATCGATTTAAACTCAATTTATAAAATTTGCTTGTCAAGATATCCGTTCTAGTATAGATTTATAACAATCGATCTTTAAAAACCATAAAGTTTTGTCTATCAAGGCTGGTCTGTCAACCGCCAGCTTTGTTGTGGCAAAAAATCCTTTGCTCAGTTGGATTCTCATGCAAATAACCAATCGTATTCATTTTGACAATTTGCGGGGCGATATCTTCGGTGGTCTCACAGCTGCCATCGTTTCTCTCCCTCTAGCTCTCGCTTTCGGTGTAGCTTCTGGGGCTGGTGCGATCGCTGGTTTGTACGGTGCTGTCTGTGTGGGTTTTTTTGCTGCCCTTTTTGGTGGCACACCCACGTTAATTTCGGAACCAACGGGGCCGATGACGGTAGTAATGACGGCGATCGTGGCCAGTTTAACCGCCAGAAATCCCGAATTAGGCCTACCCATGGCCTTTACGGTAGTCATGTTAGCGGGCATTTTCCAGATTCTGTTCGGTATCTTCAAAATGGGTAAATACATTACCCTGATGCCCTATAGCGTTATTTCCGGCTTTATGTCTGGGATCGGGGTAATCCTGATTATTCTGCAAATTCCGCCCTTTTTAGGGCAAGCCGCCCCCAAAGGAGGGGTTTTAGGCACAGTGCAGAAAATCCCGGAACTACTCTCTAATATCAATCCCCCTGAAGCCATTCTGGGGGCGATCACCTTGGCGATCATCTTCCTGATGCCCTCGAAATTCAAGCGTTTTGTCCCCCCTCAGTTATTAGCTTTGGTGATAGGAACTCTGATTTCGCTGTTTTTCTTCCAAGGTGCTGAAATTCGCCGGATTGGGGATATTCCCGTGGGTTTACCCACCTTGCAAATGCCCACCTTTAGTGCTGCCCAAATGATCACAATGTTGGTGGATGGGGCAGTTTTAGGGATGTTGGGTTGTATTGATACCCTATTAACGGCGGTAATTGCCGATAGTTTGACCCGTACCGAACACAAATCGAATAAAGAATTGATCGGTCAAGGTATTGGTAACTTAGTATCAGGAATCTGTGGCGGTTTACCCGGTGCCGGGGCCACGATGGGAACTGTCGTCAATATTCAAACCGGTGCGACCACTGCCCTTTCTGGCATTACTCGCGCTTTAATTTTATTAGTCGTCGTTCTCTGGGCCGCCGGTTTAACTAAGAGTATCCCCATGGCGGTATTAGCGGGGATTGCCCTAAAAGTGGGGATCGATATTCTCGACTGGAGTTTCCTGAAACGCTCCCACAAGATTTCTCTGAAAGGGACGCTAATCATGTACGGTGTACTGTTATTAACAGTATTCGTCGATCTGATCGTTGCTGTGGGTGTGGGGGTCTTTATTGCTAATATTCTCACCATTGATCGCCTCAGTGAACTGCAAGCGCAGGAAGTGAAAACAATCACCGATAACGATGACGAGATTCTCCTAAGTCCAGAAGAAAAACGGTTACTCAACCAAGCTAACGGTCGCATCATCCTATTTTATCTCAGTGGTCCGATGATCTTTGGAGTCTCGAAAGCGATCGCCAGGGAACACACAGCCATGAAGGAAGCGGATGTTTTAATCTTGGACTTGAGTGATGTGCCTTTGTTAGGGGTGACAGCTTCTTTAGCGATCGAAAATGCGATTAAAGATGCGATCGATAAAAGTTTACAAGTCTTTATCGTTGGTGCCACCAGCAAAATCCAGCATCGTTTGGAACGTCTTGGCATTTTAGCCCAACTCCCCCCCGATCATGTGCTAATGGACAGAACCATCGCCCTACAACAAGCGGTAACTTTTGTCAAGACCCATCCTCACCAAGAACCAGAGGATTTTGAGGTTAATCAACTAAACAACTAATGCTTGTCTTGATCTGGGCAACCCCATCTGCAGCCTGACTGTCCTTGAGCGGTGGCCCTTTTTCCTATCCCCCAGTTTTATGACCACCTGAAATCTTTAACCCTCATCCCCTTAAACTCATGATTTTGTCCCCTATTCTGCCTCCTTTGATCGGGGAGATAGCGGTTCCCATGGCTCCGCTCCCCTTGCTCGCCGCCGTTGTGGCCGAGGATTCACCGATTATTCTCTCTGGCGTATTGCTGACACTGGTGGTGATTTATCTGGCCAGCAAGCTCGGCGCAGAGGCCGCCCGACGATTGGATTTTCCTCCCGTACTGGGAGAACTGGTCGCCGGTGTGATCGTCGGCGTTTCGGCACTGCATCTGCTCATCTTTCCGGAAGGGGGGCTATCGGCCTCTGACTCGCTGATTATGACGGTACTGCAAGGATTGAATCAATTGGCCCCGGCTGCCGTGGACCGGATCTTTGAGTCCCAAAGTGAAGTGATTTCGGTTCTAGCTGAAATCGGTGTGATTATTCTGCTGTTTGAAATTGGCCTGGAATCGGATCTGCGACAACTCAAGGAAGTGGGAATTCAAGCCACGGTGGTGGCCTGTGTGGGGGTGGCGGCACCTTTTGCGGCAGGTACGGCCGGGTTAATGCTCGTCTTTCATGTGGCGGCTATCCCGGCGATTTTTGCGGGGGCAGCCTTGACGGCAACCAGTATCGGTATTACCTCGAAGGTGTTGTCAGAGTTAGGTCAACTCAAATCCAAAGAAGGGCAAATTATTGTCGGCGCGGCGGTGATCGATGATGTCCTCGGTATTATTGTTCTGGCTGTGGTCGCTAGTTTAGCCAAAACCGGTGAGATTGATGTGACCAATGTTATTTATCTGATTGTCAGCGCTACGGCCTTTTTGATCGGATCAATTTTGTTGGGAGGTATTTTTAACAAAAGTTTTGTGGCGATCGTGGAGCGGCTGAAAACTCGGGGCAATATTGTTATTCCGGCATTTGTCTTCGCTTTCTTTATGGCATTTTTGGGCAATGCTATTCATCTTGAAGCGATTTTAGGGGCCTTTGCCGCCGGTTTGGTGCTTGATGAAACCGATACCCGCAACGAGTTGGATGAGTTAATTAAACCGATCGCCGATTTGCTTGTACCGATTTTCTTTGTGACGGTGGGAGCCCGTGCCGATCTCGGTGTTTTAAACCCAACGGTACCGGAGAATCGGGCCGGACTTTTGATTGCTGTCTTTTTGATGGTTGTGGCGATTATCGGTAAACTGGTGACGGGCTGGGCAGTTTTTGGCCTATCCGGAATCAATCGTCTCGCCATCGGTGTGGGTATGATTCCCCGGGGTGAGGTGGGTCTAGTTTTTGCCGGGATTGGTTCGGCCAGCGGAATTTTGGACAAGCCTTTGGAGGTGTCGATTATTATTATGGTAATCCTGACCACTTTCCTCGCTCCTCCCTTCCTCAGAGTCGCTTTTGGTAAGACGGAAGCTGTTCCCGAAACCCTGGAAGGCAAGGAGCCAGCTAATCCTATTCCTTAATTTTGCGGGTAAAATCTGATTTTTTAGACGAGGCTGAAAATACTTCAGCCTTTTTTGTCGACGATAGTTCCGGGATTTATCGGTTAGAAAGAGCGCAGTTTCCCCGCGACCAACCCCATTCTTCCACTCCCACGGAAATTTGCGAACCGGGACGGACATCTCCTTTCGATAAGTCTATCAGGGTCACACTGACTGCGGCGAATAAACTGCCACGATAAATCGGTTGTCCTTTGTTGTTAGTATTTTTAAAGCTAAGGCTAGAAACTTGGGGAGGTTGACCGGAACGCGTCCAGCGAATGCGTTCAAAACGTCCATTGAGAAATTCTGCCGAATAGGACCAACCGTTATTCATGCGGCCTTGACAAAAAAGCTGTTGTGTGGCCACAGTAGCAGGAATATTGACAGATAAACTCAGAAGGCTGAATGCAGCGAGAGCGATCGGCAAAAATTTCATAAAAGTTGGCACTATAGGGTCAAATAATCCCATTATAAGTTCTTAGCTCGCAAATTTAACTATCGCGGCTGCGGTAAGTTCTGGTTTTTCGAGGTGGGGAACATGACCACAGCGAGGAATCCAGACCAGTTGATTATTAGGTAAAGCCTGCTGAAATTTCTTCGCGTCTTTTGTGCCTAAAATTTGATCGTTTTCTCCCCAAATAATCAGAGTTTCTCGGTTTATTTGGCTTAATTTCGGCAAAAATGACCCATAACCGCCACTTTTGGTAAAGGAGATTAAAGCCTCACTCCAGTGGGGACAATTCAGGTGCAGACTAGCACAGGTGCAAGCATCAACACTAGCCAAAGTTTGATCGAAATAGGCGGTACGACTGATATTTTGGCGCACGCGGGGATTGGCTAAAAAATTAGTTGCCCACTTATCGAGGGGAGAAAACATCAATTTACCCAAAACTGGGGGATTAGCTAGTCCTGCGCTGTCAATGAGGACTAATTTCGCCACTATTTCCGGGTAGGAGAGGGCAAAATCGAGGGCCACTGCACCCCCCATGGAAGCACCGACTAAAATTATCGGTTCGGCGATCGCAGTTCTCCAGAAATGGTAAAGATGGCTTTTAATAGTTTTCGGAGATACTTCTAAATCTGGCTCTCGCTCAGTAAAACCGAAGCCGAGTAGATCTATCGCCCAAGTTTCCCTATTTTGGGCGAGTAAAGGTAGTAAACGCCGAAATTCCAGCAGGGAACTATCAAAACCGTGCAGGAGGACAAAAGGCGGTTGACCTTGCCCTTGTTGACTATAGGTAGTTAGAATCGATCGGGGATAGATGGGGCTATCGATGGCAATTTGGTGGATATTTTCGAGGAGAGCAAGGGAGGTATCTTCGCTCAATCCCTCGCTAACAGTGGGTAAAAAGTTAGGATAATTCACGGATGAGGGGGACAGTTTTTTCTAGAGTTTCCGAACATCGGCGTTGATTTTATCAGCCTGTATCCAAGATTTCCGGTCAAAAAAACCCAGGCTGATAACTGATAGCTGAAAGTTATCTTAATAGCTAATTTCGAGGGTGACAGCAGCGCGCAGGGTTTGTTCCCCTCCGATAACCGGGCTACTGGCAGCATCGGCACTCCGAAAAACCGCTTCTGAGCGAGCTATTGGCACGGGATTACCTGTATTACCCACTTGGATAGAAACCGTTTCTTTCGCCACTAAACCGAGGGCTTGTAACACGATTGTCGCCTGTTCTCTAGCTTGTTCCGTAGCTTTGATGAGAGCGGTTCTTTGGGCAGCTGCGATCGCTGATTCTCCAGCAGTAAAACTGACCCCATCGATGCGTGTTGCCCCGACTTTCACCGCTTCATCGATTAAAATCCCCGCTTGGGCTATATCGATCTGAAAACTAATCAAATTAGCCCCGATATAACCGATTAAACGTCTTTGGTTGTTGCTGTAGTCATAATTGGGCTGTAAACTGATGCCGGTGGTTTCCAATTTTTCCACTTGACGGGAACGGAGAAATTTAACCACCGCATCGCTACGATTGGCGGTTTCCCGCTGCACTTTCCCCGCTTCTTTGCCTTGAACTTCTACCCCTAAGCGCACTACTGCTTGAGAAGTGGCGATATTTTCTATTCCTTCCCCGGTTACGGTAATTGTCCTCAATTCTCTTTCGTTTGCGTAACTAGGCATAACTAATCCGGTGTTGATGAGGATAAGGGACAGCAAAAAAGCCAAGCAAAATTTTCTGTAATTCATGAAAAATCCGTAGCGATCGATACTATATTTCGATTCTAGCCTTTATTTTGGGCAATTGAGTTGCAGATTATCCCTTTTCCGTCACTTTCGCCATATTGGTGACTAAGCTCTGGGAACTTGAAAAGGGGCCTTTAAGCAAGATTGGTGACTCTCTTCGGTTTGGTGGGTAAAATGTATTCTAAGATACAGTCTTGCGCTCAAGTGAGTGTAAAGAACCACAGAGACACAAAGGACACAAAGACCGATCGCTATTATATAAGTTAAACTTGTCACACAAAGAATAAGAGAGCCGATTGGTTCGCACACTGGTGCTGTTGATTAAAAAGATAAATTCTCAAAACTTGCTATGATCTAACAAGATTGTTAATGCACTTTCTCGGATTAATTATCCCCTGCAATGACTCGCCAAATTCACGACCAATTTGCCAAGGAATATTTAGAAGAACTCTTAGCGTCTCTAGGGACG
>NZ_JADBTF010000450.1:0-11658 GCF_020246295.1 Microcystis sp. M090S1
ATCATAACATCGTTGTTAAATAAAAATCTTTCTCAATTAATTCTTAAGAATTTGTAAATATTGCGGAATGTTAATTTAAATATTCTCAAGCTTTTGGAGTTAGTATATAAGTTTTGCTTATATACGTCCGAAAATAGAACTCCTGGAAAAATCCAACATCTACCATTGGGTTAGAATTCTCCGAGTCAGGAGATTATTTTTATTTATTCTTCCCACTTCATAAGACCTCTTGTGAAAACCAAAAATTGTTGTTAGGGCTAGGAGTCAGTAGCCAGTAGTCAGTAGTCAGGAGAATTAAGAATGAATAATAATTAACTAAATGGTCTATAGCGGTAAGCGCTTGAGTGAGATACAGACCAAGCTTTGCCTAGCATGGTTTATAGCTCGTGACACTGTACCTCATACGACTGCACACCGCTATATTTACATATTTTATGCAATTTAATCCTTATTTTTGCCGTTTTTGAACCATCAAAAATTAATTATGCAAGAGGCCTATAATTCATAGTTCAGGTTCTTCGGTTTGTCTTATGCAACGTACAGGGTTATAAGGAATGAAACTATTATAGAGAAAGACATTTGGCGATTTTTGTCAATTGTTTTCGATCTAGAACGAACTAATCAATAGAACTCTTGCCAGATAAGGATTTAGTCGATTTATTCCCCCCTATTGAACCATACCAAGTAACGAAGAACCATTCATAATTCCCCTTCTCCCCCACTGTTTACTTAAAACCCCCCACTGAGCGCTGATCACTGAAAAAGGCCTAACTTTGGGCAAAAATCTGGTTTATGTCCCCTCTTAGCGATAAAATTTCTACATCTGGACCGTCGAAAAGTATAAGTTTTGTAAAGTAAAATTAAGAAGGGAGACAAATTTAAGATAGCCAACTTATGGAAGTAACTTTTACCGCTGCCGAATCCCTAGAAATTGTTGTTGCCGAACAAACCATCCCGATTCAGCATTATCTGCGCCAACCGCAAAGATTAGTACAGGCTATCGTTGAGACTAGCTTAACTGAACACTTGTCTGAGAATCGGTTTTGCCTAAAAATGCGTCCCCTAAACTTCTTGAATATGTACTATTTTCAGCCCACGGTTATTCTCAATGTCTGGGCTACCTCTGGGGGAACGATATTTTTGCAATCAGAAGACTGTCAGATCAAAGGTATTGATTATATCAACGATCGCTTTAGCCTCAATGTTAAAGGCAAACTCGCTCCTGTGGAAAAAAATAATCAAACCTATCTAGCGGGGAAAGCCAATCTTGAGGTGAAAGTTGCCCTACCACCGCCATTATGGTTAACCCCGCGTCCGCTGTTAGAAATCGCCGGCAATAGCCTCTTAAAAGGGGTTTTATTGCGGATTAAACAGCGTTTAATGAGTCAATTGTTGCAAGATTACCAACAATGGGCTAAACAGGACATTATTGCCCAAAATTACCCCGAAACCATTCTCGATCTCTCCCTTGGTTAAATAAAAATATGAGTTGGACAAAAGTATTATCTGTAGATTCCCTTGCCCCCGGCGCCCGTCAAGTGGTAAAAGTGGGGGACAGTTCCATTCTCTTGATTAACAATAACGGTCAATTCCACGCCGTCGGTAATCGTTGTCCTCATTTAAAATTATCGATGACGAAGGGCCAAATTACCGAGGATGGCGCGATCGTTTGTCCCTGGCATCGTAGTTCTTTTGATCTCTGTAGTGGTGCTGTCAAAGACTGGATTACCTGGCCCCCTGTGGTTAACAAAGCGATGGCGGCAGTTTCTCAACCCCAAGCTTTACCCGTTTATCCCCTTCGCATCGAAGACGGCAGCATCTGGATAGACGCTTGACATCCTCACCGAGGTGGGTTTTGGGCAACCTAAAGAGCAGTTGCTTTAACCGACAATGGTTAGTCTTTGAGAATGCCAAACGCTACCTCGCTCCCTTCCGTAAAAACCCAGTTATGGATTGTTCCCCTACCCCGCTCCTAGGGTTGATTCCAGGTAGGGTTGATTCCAGGTAGGGTTGATTCATGAATCAACCCTACCCCGCTCCAGTGATCCCCACTCTCCTGTATATTTTTTAAACAGGATTGCGCGAGGTCATTCTGTTATTCTGACTTCCCCTCCTGACGACCGGCTCCTGACGACCGACTCCTAACCCCACCAAGAAACTTTTTCAGCAAACCCTAATTGGTTCCGTTCAAAAATTGAGAACGAAGCAAATCGATCGCCTCTAAATAACTCGGCATCGGTTCATCACCTAACAGACAAGCACTGCGATCCACGCTAATCATATCATCACCCCAAAACACTTGACCGAGAGGAATAGATTTTCCTCGATCCGGTCGCCAATTGCTACTAAAATATTTAAGATTAGCGTCCACCACTGCCCCATCAAAAAGATGACCGATACAAAAATAAACATCCTGTAAAATTAGCGGTACGGAAGGGCGATGTAATTGCCCCCGCGAGTTGGGACTACGGGCTTTATAATGACTACGGGGAAAGAGTCCATAGAGATTTTTTAAAGAAGCAGAAATCAGGGGTTTATCCTTTAAATGGGTGCGTTTTAAGGTTCCAATCGTGATCCGACAATCCACTTCTTCGATAATTTTAGGGGCAAACATCGAGGGAAAACGGACAGGAGAAGGGGAAAGATTCGGATATTCTTGCTGGGGTAAACTATCAGCATCAAGAATAGTTATTCCAGGATCGAGAATAGATTTTACTCCCAAAATATCGATAATTTCTCTCAAAGAAATAGCCGAACATACTCCCTCTACCAAGATAATTTCTGCTCCGGGATTTACCCCTCTCAATCCCCGCAAAACTTGACTTAATACCGGCAGACTAACCGTTACTGGTGGTGGCACAGGATAACCTAAATTAGGTTTAATTAAAATACGTTTAGCTGTGATAGCTGCCCGGGGAGGTTGATAAACAAAATCCGCCATAGCTGAATTTTTTACCCCGGCAGTAATTGAGGATTGGGTAATCATAGAAAAGAAAATAAATCAATGGGAAGCTGACAGATTAGCCAGATCATTTAGGGAGTTTACCTGCTGTAAAGCTTGCCAGATTACCCCGGAATCGGCCCCAGGAAAATGGCTATTTTCACTAATATAACGCTTCCAGGCCTTAGTTCCGGGCTGACCGGCAAAAAGCTGTAAAAAATGTTTGCTGATCTGGTGTAATTTATAACCTTTACTCACCCACTCATCGATGTAGGGAAGCATTTTTTTGATTACTTCTTCCCGGGTAGGAGGAGTAACCGATTCCCCATAAAAATCTCGATCGACTGTGGCAAATAAATAGGGATTATCGTAGGCTGCCCGACCGATCATGACCGCATCTACTAATTGTAAATGTTGTCTAGCCTGTTCTAAATTAATGATACCGCCGTTAATTTCAATAAACAAATGGGGAAACTGATTTTTTAGGCGATAAACATCATCGTAACGTAAAGGGGGAACGGTGCGATTTTCCTTGGGACTTAATCCCTGTAACCAAGCTTTACGCGCATGGATGGTAAAACGTTGACAACCCGCATCCGCAACAATACGGACAAAATTAGCCATATTTTCGTAACTATCCTGATGATCAATGCCAATTCTCTGTTTTACAGTCACGGGAATCGATACAGCTTGATTCATTGCCGATATTCCCCTCGCGACTAATTCCGGGTTAGCCATCAAACAAGCGCCGAAATTGCCCTCTTTTACCCGAGAACTAGGACAACCCACATTGAGATTTACCTCGTCATAACCCATATCTTCGGCTATTTTAGCGCATTCTGCCAAAAGATAGGGATTATCACCCCCTAACTGCAAAGCGAGAGGTTTTTCTGCTAGGGAGAACCCCAGCAACTTATAGCGATCGCCGTGTTTAATCGCCATCGTCGTGATCATTTCCGTGTAGAGAAGGGGACGAAGGCTAATTTGTCGCCAAAAATAGCGAAAATGGCGATCGGTATAATCCATCATCGGCGCCACACTTAAAATATTGCCCATCTTTCCCTTGATTTTCTCCTTCAGGGTAGCCATTGATCGCTGATCGGGACATTCTCCTGGTTTCCCCAGAGAAGAACCGGTCTTCCTCTCAACATATTTTAGAGCCTTTTGGTAAGTAGGTAGGCGTTAAAAATTATCAGACACCACCCTTATCAAGGGGGGACTAAGGGTAGGGTTGATTCATGAATCAACCCTACTATGAATCAACCCTAGTACTAAGGGGGGATCGAACCTAAAATCTATTTTTAATTTAATTATAACCAGCTACTTAAGTTGACTATCTAAATTACTGGTTAAGACTGCGCCGGAGAAAGGACAAGGGAGCTTTTTTGACTTATCTCCGTGGGATATTTGCCCCTTTAATCGTGTCGCGAATGACGAGTTTTTGTTCTTTGGAATAACCGGCAAAAGAACGAGTAGCAAGTAACTCAATTTCTATCCCCGTACCCGATCGCAAAGATTCCACAGGTAAGGGTAATTGACCGATATCGAGAATAAATTGATTACCCTCCTGTCGGATCAAATTAGCGGGCATATCTCCTTCATAGCGAGTGACAAAATCAGTTCTGGGACTGGTTTGCAGGTCGTCTGCTTGCCAACGAGTGACGCGATAACGCACTTTAAATTTAGTGCCGATTAAATTCGATTGGGAAGCTTTATCTTCGAGAAAAAGCCTTAAATCAGTACCATTTCCTGTAATACCTTTTGCTTCTAATTGGGTGACATCTCGTTCAAAAACAGCATTATAAACGACAAATTCCGTAACATTATTGCGTTTTTGAGTGGTTCCCTCGATCCAGAGGTCACTGGGGACAGTTACCTTCATTTCCTTTTGATCATCGAGGGTTAAAGTAAAACGCTGATTAGCAAACCGGTTAAACTCTTGGGGGGCATTCCAAATTAAAATAAAAGAACGTTCCGATCGATCTACTAAAATCCGATATTGATCATCGATCAGGGAACCGGGGGCAAATAAAGACACTGCCCCGGTGCGAGTTTCCCAACTATTTTTAGATAGAATATAACCCCGTTCTTTTAACTCCGAAAGGGGAACAGTTGCGCTCGGTTGATCGGCAGTTAAAGGGCGATCGATTTGAATTAAAGTTAACTGTCCTAAACGACCCTCGCGACCGTTACGACCACTATTACCCGTCGCCCCATCGAGACCATCCTGACAGCTAAATTCTCTGGTGGTACAGCTATAATTGGCATCACCCGGCCTACCGCTGCAGGTTTGAATTGTCCAGAAGGGTTGGGAACAGCGACAACCCTTGCCCCTCTGGCCTCCCTGACCCCCAAAACCCCCAGCGCCTCCGGCCGCATTGACCGTTACTTGTCTTAAAAAATCTAAATTAGTGGCATAGAGGGTTAAAGCGCCGCCATTGCCCCCATCACCCCCATCACCCCCATTGCCACCGTTACCACCACCGGCCGCCTGGAGATTTCTGGTTACGTTGCCCGGTTGACCGCTACAGTTGCCATCGCTGCCATTGCTGCCATTTTCACCATCGACCCCTTTTTGTCCTGAAATATCGAGTTTTAGGGGAGAACCATCGAGAAAAAGGGTTAAACTGTCACTATTTTTGCCTTGGCCGCCGACCTTGCCAGCTTTTCCGCTTTGGCCCTGTTTACCGAAAGTCTGTACATCGGAACCTTGGGCTAACCAAGAACAGCGATCGCCAGTCACCGTGGCGGGCATTAGGTACGGTAAAGGGATAAAAAAGGTGAATATTAATGATTTAGCCCAAAAATTCATGATTTTAGCGAATTTATCCGCAAAGACTCCGATCAATTCCCTCTTGATGACTTTTAGATCTAGATTTTTGTTTCCCCTCTATCAATAAGGTGCGCTATCATCCTACACTTACTTTGAGAAGGAAACAGCCAATCGCGAGGGTTACGCGCGTGAAAAAAGTATTAGCTATTATCTTAGGTGGCGGGGCTGGAACTCGCCTTTATCCGTTAACGAAACTGCGGGCAAAACCTGCCGTCCCCCTAGCGGGAAAATATCGCTTAATCGATATTCCCGTCAGTAATTGTATTAACTCCCAGATTGACAAAATCTATGTGTTGACGCAATTTAATTCCGCTTCCCTCAATCGTCACCTCAATCGTACCTATAATTTTACGGGTTTTAGTGATGGTTTCGTGGAAGTTTTGGCCGCTCAACAAACCATGGAAAATCCTCAATGGTTCCAAGGCACGGCCGACGCGGTACGACAATATATCTGGACGATGAAGGATTGGGATATCGATGAATATCTAATTCTCTCGGGAGATCATCTCTATCGCATGGACTACAGCAAGTTCATCGAACGCCATCGGGAAACCAACGCCGATATCACTTTATCGGTGGTTCCCATCGATGAACGTCGCGCCTCCGCTTTTGGGGTGATGAAAATTAATGATTCGGGGCGAATTGTCGATTTTTATGAGAAACCCAAAGGGGCAGAATTGGCAAGAATGCGGGTAGATACGACGATTTTAGGCTTAAATCCGGACCAGGCCCGTCAAAATCCCTACATCGCCTCCATGGGAATTTATGTCTTTAAAAAGAATGTTTTAATCGATCTGCTCGATGCCAATAAAGAACAGACCGATTTCGGTAAGGAAATTATTCCCTCGGCCGCTAAAGACTACAATCTTCAGGCTTATTTATTTAAGGGTTACTGGGAGGATATCGGGACGATTGAAGCCTTTTATGAGTCTAATCTCGCCTTGACCCAACAACCAAATCCCGCCTTTAGTTTCTACGATGAAAAAGCCCCCATCTATACCCGTTCTCGCTATCTGCCACCGACAAAAATGCTCAATTGTACGGTGACAGAATCGATGATTTCTGAAGGTTGTATTCTCAAAGAATGTCGCATCCATCACTCGATTTTAGGTATTCGTAGTCGAGTCGGCAAAGACTGCACGATCGAGGATACAATGCTGATGGGATCGGACTTTTATGAGTCTTTCCCCGAACGGGAAAGTCTCATCGGAAATGCCAAAGTTCCCATGGGTATCGGCCCTGGTTCGACTATTCGTCGGGCAATTGTGGACAAAAATGCTCGCATTGGTGCCAATGTTTTAATTGTTAACAAAGATCGTGTGGAAGAAGCTAATCGCGAAGATTTAGGTTTCTATGTTCGCAGCGGCATCGTGGTTATTTTAAAAAATGCCACTATTCCCGACGGGACGGTGATTTAATCTATCAGTTATCAGTTATCAGTTATCAGTTATCAGTTATCAGTTTTTCCATTTTTCTAGTTATTATCGCTTGGATATAGCCGCAGGCTGATGGCTTCAGCTAATTAGGGTCTGCTGAATAAATCTAAAAACCTTGTTGGATAAGACTTTTGGACTTTTTTCCCCTCAAAAAGTGCCAGCCATTGCGGGGATCGGGGGGAAAATTCCTGGACTTTTTCCCTGAAAATTAGGTAGTTGACCACCTGAAAATCGATAAAACCCCACACCCCACACCCCACACCCCACACCCTGCCACCACCGAAAAGCTTTTTCAGCAAACCCTAATTACCTAGACAATTCCCTTGAAACCCTATTTCTAGAAGTGATAGCAAAATCTCCCGAGCAGCTCTTCTGGAAAATAAGAAAAATTTCTATATTTTTGGGTCTGATTCTAGGGTTTCAATTAACCTTAAATTAAAAGCCTAGGGCTTAGATAGAAGCCATTCAAAGGATATTTATGAAAGCCAAAATTGCGATCGCTTGTCAGGGAGGCGGCAGTCAAACTGCTTTTACTGCTGGTGCCTTGAAAGCATTATTTGACAATAAAGTGCAAGATTACTTTAATATTGTCAGTCTCAGTGGTACTTCTGGCGGTGCTATCTGTGCATTTTTCACCTGGTATGCTCTCAAAAAAGGTGATAGCGTCGTTTGGAAAAGAATGATTGATTTTTGGGAAGATAATAGCGCTCGAACTCCCCAAGAAAAGCTATTTAATGACTCAGCTATTAAAGCTCTAGAATTAGCCAGCAAAGGATTAATTCCCCAGTATAATCTCAGTCCTTCCTCTCCAATTACTAAAACCTTATTTTCCCTAGCTACCTACGGTTTACGCGGTCGCTTTACCAACTTTGATCAGTTACTAAGAGCGCATATTGATTTCTCGGAATTAGCCACTTGGGGAGCTAAACCAGAACCACCAATTTTATTAATGGGGGCCTGTAATGTCCTGACAGGAAAATTAAGTAAATTTAACTCGCGCGAGGAAGCAGTTAAAATTGAACATATCCTAGCTTCTGCCTGTGTTCCTAACATTTTTCCTGCCGTCACCATTGAAACTATGGCCTACTGGGATGGACTATTTTCCGATAATCCCCCCATCCGTTCTTTAATTCGCCGTGAATTTGTCGGAGTCGAAAATATTCCCGATGAAATTTGGGTAATTAAAATTAATCCCACCTCTAGAGATAAGATCCCCGTGCAATCCGATGATATTGCTGATCGCCGCAATGAATTAGAAGGCAATGTTTCCCTATTTCAAGGTCTCGATCAGATTGACTTTCTCAATCAATTATTTCTCAAAGGAGCCTTTAAAGAAGAATTCTTGCGCGAGATCGCCTTAACAGAACCATTTAAAATTCCTAAATCTTTCCCGGAAGATCCCGATCAAGATTACCATATTCCTATGATCGAAATGTCGGCGGAATTAGCCAATAGTCTCAACTATGAAAGTAAACTCGATCGCTCTCCTGCCAATATCCAGCGTCTGATTGCTGACGGGGAAAAACAGGGAAAACAATTTCTAGAACATCGACTAAAAGCTATGGGTTTAAGATAATTTTTGAGGGTTCAAAAACGGCAAAAATAAGGATTAAATGGCATAAAATCTGTAAATATACCATTTATAGCGGTTTTCACAGAAGTGAGTCCCGATTGCAACGCTGAAACGCCTATCTATCAAGAGATTTACTATACCTCATTAGACTGAAAACCGCTATAATTGATTATTATTCATTCTTAATTCTCCTGACTACTGACTACTGGCTACTGGCTACTGACGACCGGCTACTGACGACCGGCTACTGGCTACTGACTCCTAACCCTAACAACAATTTTTGATTTTTATAAGAGGTCTAATGATCACTGATTTTCATTGACTAATACCCGTCCGGATAGATCGTAAATCATAATATCCCATTGCCCATTTTTTGCCGCTTCAAAAGCCACTTTAGAACCATCGGCACTGATGATCGGATTGCGTACTTCCGCGAGCAGATCGGGAGCAATTTCCCTTCTCTGTTGAGTTTGTCGATCATACAGATAAATAGCCGTTTTTCCCTGACGACTAGCAGTAAAAACGATATAACGACCATCTTCACTAATGGAAGGACTAGAAGCGATCTGATCGAGAGAATTTAGTCCGGGTAAAGACAGTAAACGGCGATCGATGGCATCAAAAAGATAGATAGCTTGGGAACCATTGCGATCGGACGCAAAAACGAGATAGCGAGAGGCAAGATAGGGAGTTAATTCACTAGCAGCACTGTTTAAAGTTCTCCCCCCTCGATCGAAAGGAAAAGACAATAAACTGGGATAACCCGCACATCCAGTTAACAAACTAATTACAGCAACAAGACTAATAAAAAAATGACGTTTCACGGTTTGGGACTTTCAACGGGACTGCCATCGGCAATATCCAACTCGATATTCGGACCGCGATCGAGAACCTCCACATCCCATTGTCCCCGACGAGCGGACTCAAAGACAAGATAACGACCATCGGGACTAAGACGGGGATTTCGCAACCAACCGCGATAATTTTGACTCAATAACTCAGAACGATCGGTAATGCGGTCATATAAAGCGATGACGGGACGACCCTCAATAATCACCACATAAGCCAGATAACGCCCCGTTTGGCTTAAACTGGGGCTATCGGTAATTTCTTGACCCGTATATAATCCCCCTAGGGCCTGGTATTGTTTTGTCTGCAAATCATAAAGCAGCATCTGATTACTACCGCGGCGATTAGACAGCAAAGCAAGCCAACGACCATCACCGCTCAGGGCGGGTTTTTCGTCATTGTAGCGACTATTTAGGGTTCCTGTAGAGAAACCGGGGTTATTGAGATTACAACCGCCTATAACCCCTAAAAACAAGCAGATAAACAGTAAAAAGGGAGGTTTGGTCATCGGACCTACTCCTTAATAATCAAACCTAGTCGGATTATCATTACTCGACTCCCGTTCACTATTATCCGGTCTCTCCCAATCTTCTCGATCGCTCGTATCGCTAGGATCGATCGGTTGATAATCGACGTATTCCCCTTTAAATGGCGGATCATCCTCAATTATTGGGCGAGGACGACGTTTTTGGCTAGTGCGGGGCGGTTTACTGCTCGTCTCTTCACTAGCGGGACGACGACGGGGACGGGGACTGGTTTCTTCCCAATCATCACCGCTACGGCGCTGATCATAAACATCTCGATCGCTAGTGGGGGAACTATTGCGGGGACGACGATTAGCCGTTTTGCGACTGCTAGTATCGGCCGGCCGACGGGTGCGGGTGCTGCGGGGTTCCTCGTCCTGATAACTAGAAGTACGGGAAGAGCGGGGATCATCGTAACCGCGTAAACGGGGATTATCTTCGTAACGTTCCTCCGGTTCGTAGGTGTCGAGGGGTTCTAATTCGGCCTGATATTCCCGACTCACAGGACGTTCATCCACAAAAGACGTGCCGCGGCGGGCCTGTTCCGTGGTTAAACCCCGCAATTTTACCGTCTCGAAGGCAAAAAACACCGCTGCCCCGGTCAGCAAAAATTGTCCGAATTGCAAAATCGGATCCAGTCGCCACCCTTGAAAAAGTAGAATTAAACCGCACAGTAAACCAACGGCGGCAAAAAATATATCATGATCCCTGGAAAGTTCCGGCCGCACCGAGCGCAGGAAGTATAATCCCGCTCCGGCCACTGCCAGAAAAATTCCTAAGATACTGGCCGAATTCAGCCCAAAATTGACCATCTTTATCTCCCTTCTCGGTGCTTAAATTCAAGAATCGAGTCTTTATCTATAGCCGTCAGTTTTCAGCAGCAATCTTGCTGTTTTTAACTCAAGGAGTCGATCTATATCCTAACCCCCAAGTCTAGCACTATATCTATCATCCTCGATTCTAACTTACTCGATCGAGCCTAGCTCACACAACTATTGTTGAGGAAGTGGAGAAGTGGGGAGACCACTTCGTGCGCGTTGCGGGGGGAAGTGGGGAAGTGGGGAGATTTTATCAGTGAACAGTGAACAGTAAACAGTGAACTGAAAACTCACATCTGATAACTGATAACTGATAACTGATAAGGCTGAGATTTTAACAAAATCTTTAGGAATTGCCCATTGACAGGATTGACTAAATGTGATATATGGGTTTCGGGCATTTTAACGTGATTTCTTGATGACTTTTGAGCGATCGCTATCGTTGGGAAGTTAATCGCCGAAAGTCTGAAAGGAGGGATTTTCATCGAAAATTTGGGTCTGAAACCCCGTCGTTCTACGACGGCTTTACTGTTAAATATTAGCGCATTTACGAAATATATGCTAAAATGTGAGGTATGGAAAAAGCCTATTCGTTTCGATTTTACCCCACACCCGAACAAGAGTCGCTATTGCGGCGCACATTGGGCTGTGTAAGATTAGTTTACAATAAGGCACTCCATCTCA
>NZ_JADBTF010000451.1:0-14378 GCF_020246295.1 Microcystis sp. M090S1
CGCTAAGATTTAACAGCAAAGCCAACCTAAAACGGCGGGGTTTCAGACCCAAAATTTTCGATGACGTGGGTAGCTTCTGGCAGCAGGTCAATTAAGGTCATCAAATCCGATACCTTAACTCCCGTCCAAGTCACATCTAATTTTGACCAACGGGTGACACAGTGAAAATCCTTGGTAAATTCCCACTGCGGTAGGGCCATAAAATCCGACCAGTTAAAAGTTTTAGTCGTGGCCACCTTTCCCCAAACCTTGAATAACCATTCCTCGGTCTTGATTTGGGGAGTATCCCCGTAGGTAAGCACAGGAAAACCACTAGCGAGATATTGGCCCGGGGGAACTCGGTCTTGATCGGGAGATTCTGGTTTTTTAAAGAATTTGCCTAACATTAGTTGAGACTCACAACGAAAACCCTAAACAAATCTTAAAATATGAGGGAGCGAAAAGGTTTTCTCTACCTCACTCCCCACTATCAAGTTATTCCTCGTCTTCCCCTTCTTCTTCCTCTTTAGTGGGATAGACAAAGCTGTTAGAACGACCAGAAAGGACAGATTTACCCAAAGATAAGGCTTTTTGCGCTTCCCGAGCCGCTTGCTTTCTCCAGTGCGCTCTCCGTTGGTCGCGCTTGGCATTTGAGGTTTTCTTCTTGGGACAAGCCATAGTATTTTAACGATAGTTATAGACTCACAACCTTTCTATTCTACTCCCTATTTCCCTAATCGGCTCGCTCCCTTGTCCGATTCCCTCCCTCACTACTGCCCAAAATATTGATAAAAATTAATAATTATCATTGGCTTACCTATTTATGTTTAAAATCCTATATAGCTATGTAGTCAAGTAATTTCCATCATGGTAACTACCGTCGAACCTCCCTCCCAGAAAAAAGCTGTTCTGCGCGAAACTATCCTCACTCCTCGTTTCTATACCACCGATTTTGAGGCTGCCGCTAATTTTGACCTTTCTGAGCAAGAAACCGAAATCAAAGCGATGTTAGAGGAGATGCGGACCGATTACAACCGGCATCACTTTGAACGTCAGCAAGGATTTGAGAACTATCAAGACAATCTCGATGAAAAAACCAGAAATGCTTTATAGATTACCTGGAACGCTCCTGTATCTCCGAATTTTCTGGCTTTTTGTTATTTAAGGAACTGTCACGACAACTAAAAAGCCGTAATCCCTTGTTAGGGGAGATATTTCATCTTATGGCTAGAGATGAGGCGCGCCATGCAGGATTTCTCAATAAAGCCATGGCTGACTTTAATATTTCCCTCGATCTAGCCAAAATTACTAAAACCCGCACCTACACCTTTTTCCCCCTTGAATGGGTATTATATACGGTCTATCTCTCCGAAAAAATCGGTTATTGGCGTTATATTCTCATTTATCGTCATTTAGAAGAACATCCCCAGTATAAATTTAATCCTCTTTTTAATTACTTCGAGAGTTGGTGTCAGGATGAAAATCGCCACGGAGATATCTTTAAAACCTTACTGCGCTCTCAACCGGAATTGTGGAATAATTGGCGATCGAGATTATGGAGTCGTTTTTTCCTGCTTTCCGTCTTTGCTACCCATAGTTTAACTGTACGGGAACGCTCAGACTTTTATGATGCTTTAGGAATGGATGCGATCGCTTTTGATCAAGAGGTAATTCGTCAGACTAATAATACCTCCGCTCGCGCTTTTCCAACTATTTTAAATGTGGACCATCCCCAATTTTTCCCCCGTTTAAACCGTTGTGCCGAACGTAATTTACAATTAAAAGCGATCGATGAAAGTAGCGCTCCTCAATGGCTAAAAACATTGCGTAAGTTACCCTTACAGCTAGGTATCGTCGGGAATCTATTGCGATTGTATCTGATTAAACCCATAGATGCAGAAGCCACCAGAGAAATGGTACTTTAATCAGTTATCAGTGGGTAAGTTATCAGTTATCAGTTAAGTAGTCATGCAAAATAAATTTCCTAGTGAAGATAGGCAAGAGGCAAGAGGCAAAAGCTTGATCGAAATGTATAATTAATTTTGCTTAGGTCCTGATCAGAGTTTTAAGTTCACTGATTACTGTTTACTGCTCACTGAAAAATCCCCCACACCCCACACCCCCACTTCCCCAACTCCTTTAATCTTTGCTACGATTCTGGGTATCTCTAAAGATAGATAAACAGCTAAGGGATATCTATGTCACTGGAAGAAGGATTAAAATGTCTGCAGCTAAAGGATTACGCAAGGGCTGTAGAATTACTGGAAGAATATTGCCAACAGTCAGCTAATTTTCATTCTCCCTTATATATTCAAGCTAAAATGGCTCTTGTTCGGGCCTATCGCAGCAATAATCAACGGCCACAAGCGATCGCCTTAGCTCTGGAATTAGAAAATCATCTTGATCAGGATGTTAGTCAGTGGGCCAAACGATTACTGACAATCTTTAGTGCTGAACAAAAAACCATCGGTATTGCCACTAATGGGGTCAAATTTCGATCGCTGCCCAAGGCAGCACGAGCAGCACGGGTAAGTGTCCGGTTATCCCGGACTATCCCCGAAAATAGACTTATTTTTGCTAGAATATTGACAATTACGGCTTTTTATGCTATATTATTTGGTCTTTTTTTGGTAATTACCCGTTTGCTGCTCATCCCTGCGGGGACGGGTGTAATTATTGCCTTGCTCTTGACCGGTTTCTTAGGCGGACTCATCCTTTTTATCGCCCCGAATCTAATTGATTGGACACAAAAACGTCTTTATCGAGTGCGTTGGGTGTCCTTAGCGGAAATTAAACGGTATAGCCCGGAATCGGCGGCGGTAATTGGGCGTGTATGCCGAGAAAAAGGGTTAAAACCGCCAAAACTAGGCATTATCGAAGACGGACAGCCCCTCGCTTTTACCTATGGCTCTCGACGGGGTAATGCTCGCTTAGTAGTTAGCAGAGGTTTATTTACCTATCTCGACGATGAGGAAGTAGCGACGGTATATGCTCATGAATTAGGGCATATTTGGCAGGGAGACTTTGCCCTGATGACTATCTGTGCTAGTTTCGACCATTTAAGCTGTTATATCGATTCTTTTGCCCAAAATCAAGGTAATAATTTTAAAGACACAGTTTTTCTAGCCCTTCTCTCATCAATTATCACCATTTTTAGGCCAATTATTGTTTTTTGCTGTCTTTATCTGTCTCGTACTAGAGAATACTTCGCCGATCATTTTGCTGCCCAAGTTACTGGTAATCCCAATGCTTTGTCCCGCGCTTTAGTAAAAATTGCCTTTGGTTTAGTCCAAGAAACTGCTCAGTTTAGTCCCCTGTCATTGAGTACAAATGTATTAAATATTGCCCTGGAGCAGGATGCGATCATTGCCGGTAACGTTTATGGTATCGCATTGGAGTCTCGCCGGATCGGACAGAGTTTTCTCTGGGATATATATAACCCTTGGGCAAAATGGTTAGAGTTGCAATCTAATCATCCCCTGACTGGTGAAAGGATTCGCGCTTTAGCTAACTATGCCCGACAGATGGATCTAGATATAGAATTTAGTCTGGGGGGAGTATTACGCCAAGAAATGGAATTAGATTCCAAGAAACTCTATCAAAACTTTTTTCTACGACTGTGTTTATATTATGCTTCGGGACTAGGCTTTATTATTGGGGTTGTCATAGCTGGTTTTCTTTGGCTGAAATTTAGCTCTTGGGGTGGATTGGACCTAATTTTAGTCGGTGGGGGTTTGGGTATAATTATCAATCAATTAGCCAGTTATCCTCCTCTCAAAAATGCTAGTTTCAGCGATATTTTTTCTTTAACTGATAATCCTTACAGTCATCCCCTCTCAGCTATCCCCGTCCGACTCCGCGGTGAGTTAATTGCTCAAGGAAAGAATTTCTTTCTTAAAGATAGCACCGGCATAATTCCCCTCGCTCCTAACTATCGTTTTGGTTTTTGGCATAAAATCAGGACTACTAACTCCCCCATGGCAGCAATAAATAATACATCTGTACAAGTTCTCGGTTGGTTTCGTCGCGATTTATCTCCTCGTCTCGAATGGAGTCAAATAACTCACTCTGGCGGAAATATTCGGGTTTATCCCCGTTTTTGGTCTTTGGTTAGCGGTTTTGGCTTATTAGTCTCCGGTTTAATTATCGAAAATTTGGGTTGAAAACCCCGTCCTTTGAGGACGGCTT
Organism: Microcystis sp. M090S1; assembly: GCF_020246295.1. Classification (NCBI taxonomy): domain Bacteria; kingdom Bacillati; phylum Cyanobacteriota; class Cyanophyceae; order Chroococcales; family Microcystaceae; genus Microcystis; species Microcystis sp. M090S1. The sequence goes on from NZ_JADBTF010000451.1 coordinate 4,168, forward strand.
TAAGCTACAATGGAAAAAGCGATAACCAAGCTAAAAACTGAACCTTGACCACAGATAGTAGGGGGTTTCGTTCAGAAAAGACTTCAAATTCGGCCTTGAACGAGTAAAACTTTCTAGGAAATAAGGTTGAACATGAGATTTTTTCGACTTGTTCAAAGTGGCCGTCCGGCATTCGGACAATCAAAACGGACGGGTCGAAAGTGTCAGACTACCGCTAAGGTAGCAGCATCCTGGGTCGCGTCAACCCCATTGACGCGACCATCTTAAAAAGGTGGCGTGGTGAGGAATCACCCTCCGTTTACGGCGGTGAGGATGTCAAGCGTTACTCTCGTCCACCATTGAGACTATTGGCCAGAAAATAACCGCCTCAGCAACCTGATCCCGCTCTGTAGTCCGTGTCATCTCAGTTTCCACAACCGGAAGCAAGTTCGCGTCTGGCTAGGGCAGTTATCTTTGTTTGAGGTTTGAAGGCGAGCGCAAAAAGAGTTAATCATGGAAAGTTTTTCTCGAAGAATTTTTGAGCGGCTGGCGGGGTTTGCTGAAACTGACTCGGACAGGGAAGTGTACCTCAATGCCTTGGGCAGTGGAAACCAGGTCGAGAAAGAAAAAGATCGCTATGAGCGCCTCTTGCGCCAGCTTAAACAGGGCGATTATTCGGCTGCTCTCAAAGCTTACCTTCAGCTTGTAGCGATCGCTGATGAGGGCATTCAACAACAACTGGGTCAAATTGTGCGAGAGCGGGTTTACTCATCGGCTACTGATGAACTGTTGCGAACTGAGCTGCTCGCTTACTTCAAGCCGCCACGAATCCTTGATTTTGAGGATGTACGAGCGCTTCTGGCTTCATGCCCTGATTGGTTCACCGCAAAAAACCTAGCACGGGCGCAGGTGATCCAAGAACTGGTCGCTCAACGATGTGATGAAGAGTTGTTTAGAACGCTGATCATAGAAGCCTTAAGAGAATTAAACCACCAGACTCGTTCCTTCAACGCTGCTTATGCGTTGCTAGAGGCGCTCAAAAAACCTGTTTGCGCTCTCGCCGTAGTACGACTCATGCCTTCGCTTCAGGATCAGACGACTCTTCAAGAGGTCTTTAAGAGAATTCTGGCGGCAGAACGCCAAGGAATTGACCCTTCGGAGAAACTTTCCATCGCTCTTGTTGAGCAGCAATGTCCTCTGACCTCTGCACTTGTTGGGGAACTCCTAGCGGTGGGAGCAGAGGGTGAAATAGGCAGTCTTATTACCATGTTACTGGCTTCCGCCGCCGAGCCGACAATTGTTGTCCATCTTGTCCAAGAAGCCTCTCAAGAAGATTAAAGTATTAGACGAGAAAATCGAGGGATTAACGGCACGGGTTGGTTATCAGGAATTTACCAACCGGGGGATTCTGATAGCTTTGGTGGTTGCTGTCTTGGGAGGTGCTGCTAAACTTTTTGGTTTTTTCCCCAATCCCTAGAACTGGCCACCAGAAACGGCCCCCCACTTCCCCATCACCCCATCACCCCAAAAAAAATTTTTCCCAAGGGTGATAGGTTTTCTGAAACGGGTGGGTAAGTTGTTTATAGAGAACAAAAAACACTTACCAAAGGATATACCCATGAACTCTACCTTCAAATTCAAACTCATCCAAGCTCTCAACAAAAAGAACGGTAACAAAGGTTTCACCCTCATCGAACTCCTAGTTGTCGTTATCATCATCGGTGTACTCGCCGCCATCGCTCTCCCCAACCTCCTCGGTCAGGTAGCCAAAGGCAGACAAGCGGAAGCTCGCACCAACCTCGGTACTGTTAACCGCGCTCAACAGGCTTTCCGCTTGGAAGAGGCCACCTTTACCGAAGTTAGTAACTTACCTGTCGAAACCACTGCCATCTACTATTCTGCTATTGCCAATGATGGTACTCCCGATCCGACCTCGGCTGTTCAGAATGCAGTGGCTTTGAGTCAATACCAGAATGATATTCGCGACTACTCTGCTGCGGTAGGTCAAACTTCCGCTGGTGTTTTCACTTCAGTTATCTGTGAAACAAATGATCCTACTACTGATGTTGTCGATGCGACTGTAACCGATGGTACTGTACAGGAATGTGCCGCCGGCAGCAAAGCAGTCAAATAGATATTTCTCCCAGATTGCTTAAAAGCTTTCTGGCATAACAACCAACAATTAATACTCTAGCGGAAGGTGGCAGGGAAATGTTCTCTTGAAACCTTGCGCTTTTGATTTTTTTCGAGGAGTGGGGATTTTTCAGTGAACAGTGAACAGTAAACAGTAATCAGTGAAAAGACCCGTTGCATAATAGAGATATGAATGGAGGAAATCAAAATGCAATGCCTTCAGCAACTCCTGAAAAGAAAGTTCCGAAGTTTTCACCTAACACTGTCTACTTAAAACTGCAATCTGATAACTGATAACTGATAACTGATAACTGATAACTGAAATCCCCCAACACCCAAAATATAGTCAACATTGCCAGCGCCTAACCATGAAATACTTTCTTTTTTTAGCAATCAAATCACAGGGAAAAAAAGCGAGGGGTTTTACTCTAATAGAATTGTTGATAGTGGTGATTTTATTGGGGGTTCTCGCTGCCATCAGTTTACCGAATCTCTTTGGACAAATCGCCAAAGGTAGGCAAGCAGAAGCGCGCGCGGCACTGGGATTGATCAATCGCGCCCAACAGGGTTATCGTTATGAAAAAGGGACTTTTGCTACTTTATCTGAACTAGCTCTGGAAGCTGCCACTATTTCCCTAACATTCTATGCTATCAGCGAAGTAGAAACTCCCACTCCCAATGCTTTTGGAGCCGCCTATCGAGCGAATGCTTTGGCTCCATTTGCTGACGATATTAAAAATTATGCCGGAGCGGCCGGACAAACGGCAGCCGGGGCCTATACTGGTATTGTTTGCGAGGATGAAACTCCTTTAGAAGATAATGTTTCTACCAGTAATTCCGCCGGTGTTCTTAGCTGTGTTAATGGCATTAAAATTAATTAAAATAACCCCAAAAATCTTTTATTTTTGTTGATAAGTAAATGGTTATAATTATGAAGGGCGTGATTTGTCGGTTAATTCATCGTAGGGTTAATTCATCGTAGGGTTAATTCATCGTAGGGTTAATTCATCGTAGGGTTAATTCATGAATTAACCGCGATGGTAGGGTTAATTCATGAATTAACCCTACACTGATTATTGACTTTTATTTAAAGCTATGGTAGGTGCAAAAAAATCTCTCAATCTATCCTTACTTAAAACTCTTGGTTTAGTCGCCGTCATCGGTGGACTAATCATGGCTATTGTGGAAATGCAACAGGAAAAGGTGAAAACCTTGACCAAAGAAAAGTTATTAGATAGAAATTATCGTCAAGAGTCTCGTCTAGAAAATGCTCAGGTTCAGTTATTAAAAAATATACCTTCCTTTGGCTTTGACAATATGTTAGCCAATTGGTCAATGTTGCAGTTTATACAATACTATGGCGATGTGGATGCTCGTAGGGAAACTGGTTACGGTTTAAGTCCCGATTTTATGGAAATTGTCACCAAAAATGACCCCAAATTTGTCCGCGCCTATTTGATGATGTCTGTCGCTTCTTCCCTGAATGCTGGTAAACCGGAAAGAACCGTTGAGATTATGAATAAAGGTTTATCAAAAATCACTCCTGATGTCACCGATGCCTATTTTCTTTGGTTATATAAAGGAGTGGATGAACTATTATTTTTAGGTGATATTCCCGCAGCGAAAAAATCCTATCAAATGGCCGCCGATTGGGCGAAAATTGCCGGTAATAAATTTATCGAAAAATCCGCTAGGGGAACAGTAAAATTTTTAGAAACTAATCCCGATAGTCGCGCTCCTAGAGTCGGTGCTTGGATGTTAGTCTGGATAAATAGCCAAGACGAAGAAACCCGCAGGTTAGCTAAGGAAAATATCGAAAAATTGGGCGGTAAATTGGTTGTGATTAATAATAATCAAGTGATGGCAATTCCCCCCAAAGATTAGAGTTTGACCTATTTTTCATCCTGCCAAAACTTATGATTTAATAAACCATCAATATCCTCAGCAAAGGGACAAACATCGGGAAAATTAGAGTCCGGATAATCCTCTTTCACCGCTTCTAAAGCTTCTCGATAACATTCTTCTAAAATCTCTATCATAAACCTTTTCAAACTAGGAGAATACTTAAATTCCTTCTTCAACTCCTTGCGAAAATTTCTAATTTCAATTTCCCATCCCCGATAACAATCGGGAAGAACCACATAACAACGTTTTAATAAATGTTCTAATAAACGAGTTAAAAAATTATCGACCGCTTTGCGTTGACTTTTCCCCAAAGACTCCACCTCCTCGATCAAATTCTCTAAATCAACCTGAGATAAATCCCCAGATTTTAATTGTTTGACGGTTGCTTCTATCCACAAAGCAAAATCTTGATTATAAAGATTTTTTACCTTTGCTAAAGTCATCATTTTTCTCCTTGTTAAACTTAAATTAATTTCTTGAAAATCACACTAAATCTGGTTATCAAAGACTGATTATTTATTCCCCCTATTGCAAGAGTGCCTCTACTCAACGGATTTATTATCAGAGTTTAACTTTCCCAAAACTTATGGTTTAATAAAACATCAATATCCTTAGAAAAAGGACAAAAATCGGAAAAACTAGCATCATATTTAATTCGCATATTCTCCGCCGCTTCCTGATAACAATCATCATAAATATCGGTGAAAAAACTGCATAAACTAGGGGAATCTTTCAGGATATCTTTTAACTTAGATTGACAGCGTTTAATTGTTACTTCCCAACCTCGATAACAGTCGGACAAAGGAAGATAACGCCGTTTTAAACCGTGTTCAAATAATGTAATTAAACGGTTTTTAAGTTCCCTTTTGTCTCGTCTTCCCAAAGATTCCACCTCCTCGATCAAATTCTCTAAATCAACTTGAGATAAATCCCCAGATTTTAATTGTTTGACCGTCTTCTCTATCCACAAAGCAAAATCTTGATCATAAAGATTTTTTACCTTGGCTAAAGTCATAATTTTGAGCTGCTCTGTTGACTAATTACCTTTATTTTACCGAAACTTCGCCAACAATTTAAGTCTGAATTGGCGCTTACTTAAAACTTGCATTAAAAGTCGCTCGGTTTGGGTGCATCTCACATTTTCGGAAATACCGATAATCAGCAATTATCAGTCACTCTTAAACTGCTACAAATGTATGAACAGCCGCGTGTAAGCATCCCACCGAAAAGCTAATGCGCGAGGGGTTTGGGGACGGCGCTTGCGTCCCCAACGGGGGGTTTGGGGGGTAGAACCCCCCAAAAGACTGGATTGATGACACAAACCTAAAAAGCACAGTTTTTAAACCGCACCGATCGAGTGATAATATAACCTTGATATCTATGCCATCATCTTATGAAAATTTTAATTATGGGTGGAACCCGATTTATCGGTGTTTCTTTGACTAAAGTGTTAGTAGAACAGGGTCATGAGGTAGTATTATTCAATCGTGGCAATAAACCCGCTCCGGTTGCTGGAGTACGACAGATCCATGGCGATCGCACTGACCCAGCGCAACTGAAAGAAAAGCTTAAAAATGAGAGTTTTGAGGCAATTTTCGATAATAATGGCAGAGAATTAAGTGATACTCAGCCCCTCGTCGAGATTTTTAGGGAAAGAATCGGGCATTTTGTCTATGTTAGCTCGGCGGGGGTTTATCTAAAATCCGACCAAATGCCCCATAAAGAAGGGGATAAACTAGATCCCAAAAGTCGCCACAAGGGAAAACACGAGACAGAAAACTATTTAAGCGAGATGGGTTTACCCTGGACTTCCATCCGTCCGGTTTATATCTACGGACCGGGGAACTATAATGACCTAGAAGCTTGGTTTTTTGACCGTTTGGTTCGTAATCGTCCTATTCCTATACCTGGCCATGGGGAACATTTTACCCAATTCGGTCACGTTGTCGATCTAGCTAAGTCCATGGCCGCAGTATTGGGGAATTCTCAGGCTATCGGTCAAGTGTATAATATTTCAGGCGATCGCTATGTAACTTTTAACGGTTTAGCGAAAGCTTGCGCGGCAGCGATGGGGAAAAATGCCGAGGAAATCGAGATTGTTAACTATAACCCCAAAAAATTTGACTTCGGCAAAAAGAAACCTTTCCCCCTGCGGGTTCAACATTTTTACGCTGATATTAATAAGGCCACCCGGGAGTTAAACTGGCAGCCCGAATATGATCTCGTCAGTGGTTTAACAGACTCCTTCCAGAATGATTATCTCCCTTCCGGTCGCGATCGGCAAGAAATAGACTGGGCGATCGATGACCAGATCTTGGCAAACCAACAAAATTAATTTTTTGGTGGGGAGTTTTTTACTGATAAGTAGGTAGGCGTTAAAAGTTGTCAGACACCCCCCTTATCAAGGGGGGATTAAGGGGGGACTAAGGGGGGATCGGCACCCCCCTTATCAAGGGGGGCAGGGGGGATCGAACCTAAAATCCATTTTTAATTTAATTATAACCAGCTACTTAACTGATAACTGATAACTGATAACTGATGCAGCTTTAACCAGTTATTGGACATTCCACCAACCGAAGGCCGGCCCGACAAAGCGAATAACTACCCAAACCCCAGCTAAAACTCCTATACCAATCCAGGCACCCCTAGTGGTTAACTTGTAAGCTTGGGATGCTTGACTTTTGGTAATCGGTAGCCAAGGCAGGATGTTTTCTTCCTGTCCATACTTATCACCCAGGGCCGATTGACGACGTTTTGATTCACCCATACTAATGTCAGTTATTAAGAGGTTTTTCTCTGATTGTATATCGAAAGACAACCGCCTACACTCACTCCCAGTCCATGAAGGAGGGCGATCGAAACTGACGGCTGATGACCGACTATTATAGAATTAAAGGTTGCGACTGAAACGAGAATAATTATGGCAACCATTAACAGTAATTACTTAAAACTAAAAGCGGGTTATCTTTTCCCAGAAATTGCCCGACGAGTCCAAGCTTTTGCGGCAGCTAATCCCGATGCTAATATTATCCGTCTGGGGATTGGGGATGTCACCGAACCTTTGCCCCTAGCTTGTCGCGAGGCAATGATCAAAGCGGTGGAGGAAATGGGTGATCGCTCTAGCTTTAAGGGTTACGGGCCCGAACAGGGTTATGCTTGGTTCAGGGAGAAAATCGCCGTCAATGATTTTCAGGCTCGCGGTTGTGAGATAAGTGCCGATGAAATCTTTATTTCCGACGGTTCTAAGTGCGATACGGGCAATATTCTCGATATTTTTGGAGATAATAACTCGATCGCTGTTACTGACCCAGTATATCCCGTTTACGTTGATACTAATGTTATGGCCGGACACACGGGAGAGGCCAACGACCGCGGCGAATACGAGGGCTTGATTTATCTGCCAATTACCGCCGAAAATAACTTTACTGCCCAGATTCCGGCGGAAAAAGTCGATTTAATCTATCTCTGTTTTCCCAACAATCCCACCGGGGCCACGGCTACCAAAGAACACTTGACAGCTTGGGTTAATTATGCTAGGGCTAACGGATCGATTATCTTTTTTGATGCGGCCTACGAGGCCTTTATCACCGATGCCAGTTTACCCCATTCCATCTACGAAATCGAGGGGGCGCGGCAATGTGCGATCGAATTTCGCTCTTTTTCTAAAAATGCCGGTTTTACTGGGACCCGTTGCGCTTTAACCGTGGTTCCCCAAAGTCTGATGGCCAAAGCGGCCGACGGCAGCGATGTGCAACTCTGGAAACTGTGGAATCGTCGGCAATCGACCAAATTTAACGGCGTTTCCTACATTGTCCAACGGGGGGCCGAGGCGGTTTATTCCCCGGAAGGACAAGCACAAGTACAAGAACTTGTCAAGTTTTATTTACAAAATGCAACAATTATCCGAGAAAAATTAACCGCCGCCGGTTTAGAAGTCCATGGCGGCGTAAATGCGCCCTACGTTTGGGTAAAAACGCCCCAAGGTCTATCGAGTTGGGATTTCTTCGATAAACTGCTACATACCTGTAATGTGGTGGGGACCCCCGGATCTGGCTTTGGGGCCGCCGGAGAGGGTTATTTCCGGCTGTCGGCTTTTAATAGTCGTGCCAACGTCGAGGCCGCTATGGAAAGAATTATCAGTAAATTTCCAGGCTAATGGTCAAAAGAGGGATGTTTGTGGAAGCATCCCCCAGCAACCCCATCGGCAAATAATTGATAGACTGTTGACATACTCACCGACAACGGCTCACCGATGCGACCCTTTTGGCTAGAATCCTTACAGGTAGAAAGATTAACGATCGCAATTGCCGGCTTACCAGCACATCTGCAAGGGATCAAGTTGGTGCAGTGGTCAGATCTGCACTGCGATGCACAGCATTTGCCTGTAGCTGTCCTGCAAGAAGCGATCGCCATTACTAATCAGGAAAAACCCGATCTCATCTTCCTGACGGGGGATTTTATTACCGATAGTCCCCAGCCAATTTTTACCCTGGTGGATAGCATAAAAGCTCTCGAAAGTCAAGGGGGTATTTATGCTTGTTTAGGAAATCATGACAGTTATCTTCCCAACGCAAGGGAAACGGTCAGATCAGCCTTAACTAGCGTGGGAATTCGGGTACTCTGGAATGAAATCGCCACACCCTACGGCGAAAATTTTCCCATTGTCGGATTGGCCGATTATTGGTCCGGGGAATTTTTACCGCAAATCCTCGAGCAAATTGCTCCCGATATACCCAGACTTGTCCTTTCCCACAATCCCGATACAGCCATGCTTTTAAGGGATTGGCGCGTGGATTTGCAGTTATCCGGTCATACCCACGGAGGTCAAGTGACTATCCCCGGTATCGGTTCCCTACCGATAATTTTAGAGAAACTTAGGCGATCGCTGCCCGAACCCTATGGTCAATGGGTTCCCTTTCACCGGCAGTTTAGCAGAGTAGTGCGATACTGGCAATGGTCCGAGGGATTTCACCGAGTCGGGGAAAATCAATTATATGTCAATCGAGGCTTAGGAACCTATTTTCCCGGTCGTCTTTTTTGTCCCCCCGAAGTGACGGTAATTACTTTGATCAACGGCAGTCAGTCTTGAATCAGTGATCAGTTATCAGTGATCAGAGTTGAGTTTTCAGTTCGCTGATTACTCTTTACCGTTTACCGATCACAGCAAAAAAGCTCGCCATCTCCCCGCTCCCCATTACCCCACTACCCCACTGGTTACTGCTCACTGAAAAATCCCCATCCCCCCACTTTCCACTAACTAATTGACTGAGCAAGATACTGACTGGATAGGTTTGATGATCGGCAATTCTCGGCTGCATTGGGGGTATTTTTGCGGTCAAACCCTGTTAGCTTGTCTCGATACTCCCCACCTGACCGAACCCCTAAGTAATGAATTTTTGCAACAAATTTTCCCTAAACTCTTGACAAATAAATGTAACTGTGCATTGATTGTCGCCTCCGTGGTTCCTAGCCAAAGAGAATTATGGGCAAATTATGGCAATTTACGGAGAATTACTTTAAAAGATATTCCTTTACTGGATTTATATCCGACATTCGGCATCGATCGAGCTTTAGCTGTCTTAGGTGCGGGAAAAAAATACGGATTTCCCTGTTTAGTAATTGATGCGGGAACAGCCTTAACTTTTACGGGAGTGGATGGGGATAAAAAGCTAGTGGGGGGGGCAATTTTACCCGGTTTAAAGGTGCAATTAGCCAGTTTAAGGGAACGGACGGCAGCCTTACCAGAGGTGTCCTTACCGGAAAGATTACCGCAGATGTGGGCAAAGGAAACAGCAGAAGGTATAAGAAGTGGGATAATTTATACAATTTTGGCGGGAATAGAAAAATTCAGTCTGGAATGGTTAAATTTATATCCAGAGAGCGGGATAATTTTAACAGGGGGAGATGGGGACTTAATTAGGGATTACTGGCAAGAAAAGGCCATTAAATCACCCCTAGTGGATAAGACGATCATTTTTGAGGGAATTGCCGCAATTAAGGGAATCTCCTCCTGTTTAATTGACAAAAGCGAACCTATCTAGTAAAGTCGGAGAAAGCTGACTGACGGACACATTTTTCAATACAAAGACAAGTACTGTTATGTGAAAGCCTCAAACTCCTGAATAAAAGAAAAGGTAATTTTGCCATAATAATCCTGACGAGCTTTGCGAGAAGCCAAACAGGGAAAAGGGTCA
>NZ_JADBTF010000452.1:0-9985 GCF_020246295.1 Microcystis sp. M090S1
GATCGATTAAGCCTTGAAACTGCCCGATAATTGGTTTTAGGTATTGTTCTAGATTAATGGCTACTTTGGCCATTTCGATCGCTTCTTTTTCCAGACTATCTAACTCCAGCTGCAACTGATACACTTGTTTGTACCCGTTCAACTCGCCGATCATTTTCGAGAAAACCTGTTTTTGTGTATCCTGATCTTCAGCTAATTTCTGGATACTTTCGCTGATTAGGTCGATTTTCTTGAGCATGAGCAAGCTGGCGCGACCAACAAGAATCACAGTGCGGAAAATCTGCTGTTTCTGTAGTCTCAGGGTATCTCGCAGTTCGGCCGAGCCGATGCTATTCTCCAAAGATTGGCGTTTTCGCTCTGTTTCTGCCAATTTCTGGCATTTAACCGCCACTGCCTCCTTGATTTCCTCGGTCAGTTCCAGAAAAAACCGCCGGTATTCATCCTTATGGTCGGTGAGAAATCTGATTAACTGGTTATAGTCCTTGACTAATCTTTCTAATTCTTGAAAAGTTTCCTCGAAATTGAGGGGTTCTTCTTTTTTCCTCAATCCTAGCCATGTATTGCGGACCCGTTTTCCGGTTTTAATCAGTTGCTGTCTTTCTTGAATCTGATCCTGCAAAACCAATAAATCGGGGCGATTTAGTTGGGGAAGTTGATAGGTTTTCCGATAAAGCTTGATTTTCGCCGTTTCTTCTGCCATCGCCGTGATCGCTGAGGGTGAGTTTTTTCTATTTTATAGTCATTTCAATTAAGATTGAGAATAAGTAGGTAGGTGTTAAAAGTTGTCAGACACCCCCCTTATCAAGGGGGGATTAAAGGGGGGACTAAGGGGGGATCGGCACCCCCCTTATTAAGGGGGGCAGGGGGTATCGAACCTAAAATCCATTTTTAATTTAATTATAACCAGCTACTTATCAATACCAAATAGAATAAAGGTTTCATCGATCCAGAGTGTATCGGACTTATTTGAAATCACTATAGTTGTTTCAGTTTATTGCAGACGGTGGATTACGCTTCGCTAATCCACCCTACCATCTGTTCCCTATTCCCTATTCTCTATAGTTGAATTTGTTTTTGACTAGGTACTTAAAACTGTAAAAACTTTTTAATTTGTGTCCAAAGATTGCCAAAAGACTCTTTCATTTCCTCCTTAATTTTCCAGCGTTTAAATGCCTCTTCGTAGGCAATTCCTTGATTTTGAAAAGTTTTCCAAGCCGAGAGAGAAAGAGGTAAACCCATTAGCAAAAAGATATAAATTGCCCAAGAAATTGTTCCAGCACTAATTAAATTAATGGTAAGAAAAAAACTATTAATAATCAGATAGCGAACGGTTTTATGTTTTAGCTCCTCGCGACGAAAGCGATCGAATTCTTGCCGCTTATAACTGACCATTTTTGACTCTTGCCAGTCCTTTTCCGCCGCTTCTAAGTCTTTAACTTCAATAGCTAAATCGTCGGCAATTTCTAACAACTGTTGACGGGTAATTTCTCCCTTATCCCCTTGACGGGAGATAGCCAAATAGAGAATTTCCTGCACATCCTCTTGACTGTAGGATTGGGGAGGGAAAAAATCGGGGTTTGGCATAGCGATAGAGAAAGAAATAGGTTCCTTCTCTATTATGGGCGATCGATTAGCGATTGACAGTTAGACGAGACAGGGAGTTTTTAACTGATTCATCCATGCTTCTAAATCCTGCAAAGAGCGATCGGCATATTGACCGTAACGTTCCCGTTTATTGCGTATTTTTCTGGTAAAATTCGGCAAAATGCCAAAATTTGGCGGCATCGGTTGAAAATGTTTCGGTTCGGCACTGCTGATAAACTCAAATAATGACCCCATCATCGTTGTGGTTGGCAATGTCACCGTTTCTAATCCTAAAGCTAAACGAGCGGCATTAGTTCCCGCTAACCATCCCCCAGCAGCCGCAGCCGTATAGCCTTCCGTGCCGATTAACTGTCCTGCCGCTAATAGCGTCGGTCGCGATTTAAACTGGAGACTGGAGGATAATAACTGGGGAGAATTGATAAAGGTGTTTTTGTGCATCACCCCCATGCGGACAAATTCGGCCTTTTCTAACCCCGGAATCAGACGGAAAACCCGTGTTTGTTCACCCCATTTTAAATTAGTTTGAAATCCCACCATATTCCACAATTGCCCCGCTTTATCTTCCATTCGCAACTGTATAACTGCGTAGGGACGTTGATCCGGATATCTGGGATCCGCTAATCCCACCGGTTTCAGGGGACCAAAACGCATGGTATCTTCTCCCCGACTGGCTAATTCTTCGATTGGCAGACAAGCCTCGAAAAATTTGGCATTTTCTCGCTCAAAATCCTTTAATTCTGCTTGTTCTGCCTGTTTTAGTTCTTGCCAGAAGTGCAGGTATTGTTCCCGATCCATGGGACAATTGAGATAGGCGGCCTCACCTTTATCGTAACGGGAGGCCAGAAAAGCGATCGCTCGATCGATCGATTCCCCTAGAATAATCGGACTAGCGGCATCAAAAAAGCTCAGATAGTCCAGGCCGGCGAAATTTTGCAGATCTGCGGCCAAAGCAGCACTGGTTAACGGTCCAGTGGTTAAAACAACGATACCATCCCGGGTAATTTCCGTGATCTCCTGACGTTTTAAGGTGACTAGAGGGTGGTTAGCCAAGATTTCCGTCAAATTTCGACTAAAGACCCCTCGATCGACCGCTAAAGCCCCTCCTGCGGGGACACTATGCTGATCGGCCTGGGCAATAACTAGAGAATTTAAGCGTCGTAATTCTTCATGGAGTAACCCAGTGGCGCGATCCACCGCCATGGCACCAAAGGAGTTACTACAGACTAATTCGGCTAAAAATTGGCTATGGTGGGCGGGACTAGAGCGAATTGGGCGCATTTCGTACAGGATCACGGGAATACCAGCTTGGGCTATCTGCCACGCCGCCTCAGTCCCCGCTAATCCTCCACCAATTACATGAATAGGGCGATCAATCATAGTTGGGAGAAAATGGCTAGAGTAGGATTATTTTAGCGTCAGTTCCCAGTCACCAAAAAATAGGCGGGGCTGACGGCGATCGCATGAAGATTGGGGCTGATCACAAACTCAGGTTATAATCAAGGAAGGGATAGAATATTATATTTTATCTCGTCACGGTTTTTGCTTTCGAGAAGGTGGCAACACCGCCCCACTTTCTCACCATCTCCTTCCAGATGGGTTAGTTAGCGGTTTGACTTCTATGAACACCAATTATCTTGAAGAATACCAAAAATACCTAGCCGAATGGCAGAAACTGCTTCTGTCCGCTTGGGGTAATGGTGTTCCCACGACTACACCAGTGTTTGAGTTTCCGGAAACTTTGGTTAAATCCCTCGAATATCAACAAGAATGGGTGAAATCCTACCTAACCGCCCAAGAAACCGCCACCAAAGTTGCCCTCGATAGTCAGAAACAATTCTGGGATAGTTATTTTGGTTTTGCTCGTCAGTCCATGGCTGTAATCAATAAACCAGCTTAATTAGGTATCAATTGGCTAGATAGTTCGATTGGTGACTTAACTTCCCTTAAAAAATGAAATTCCTCAAATACAATCCCCTCTGGCGTTGTATTTGAGGCTTTTTTGGGTTTTATTACCTTTAGGCAATTAGGGAATTTTGGGGTTTGGCAAAAATCATCCGTCCGGCAGAGGTTTGCAGTGCAGATGTCACCACTACCCGCAATTCTCCCCCTAGATAATCTTTCCCTTCTTCTACCACTACCATCGTGCCATCTTCTAGATAACCGATGCCTTGGGTGGGTTCTTTTCCTGCTTTGAGAATTTTCAGATCCAAAGTATCCCCGGGCAAGTAGATCGGGCGTACTGCTTGGGCGAGATCGTTGACATTCAAGATGGTGACTTTTTGCAGATTGGCCACTTTACTGAGATTATAATCGTTAGTGAGCAAGGTGGCGTTAATTTCTTGGGCAAGATGGACTAATTTAGCATCTACGGTGCTAATATCGTCATAATCGGCCGGATGAATGATAATGCGATCAGGAAATTCCTCTTGCATCCGGTTTAAGATATCTAATCCGCGTCTTCCTCTGACTCGTTTTTGGTCGTTACTGCCATCCGCTAACTGTTGCAATTCCTGAAGGATAAATTGGGGAATGAGTATCTGTCCCTCGATAAATCCTGTGTCTAACAATTGTTCGATACGACCATCAATAATACAACTGGTGTCAACAACTTTGGTGGCGGCCGCTTGCAGGGTTCCTTCTGCCACTAAAATTGATTCCATACTATTCGGGTTAATCAGACGCAAAAAAGTGCGACCGTGGGTATCAGCTAAACTAACCCCGAGATAGGAAAACATAATACTGCCTAAAATGGCGATTATCGGCTTAATAAACGAGAATTCTCTGGGAATCGGTAGGAAGAAAATCGGGGCTAAGATCAGATTAGCAATCAACAAACCGATAACTAGACCGACCGAACGGGTTAAAATAACTTCGATCGGAGTTTGCCGTACTTGGGTTTCTAGACGACGATAGGTAGTTTGGGCAACTAAACCAAGGGCTAAACCAATAATTGAGGCAAAACCCGCCGATAACCAGCGTAACGCTTCAATATTGCTGATTTGCAACTGGACAGTAACCGGCAGCAAGTCCACACCACTATAGCCAATACTGGCAATAGCGAAGACGAATAATAAAATTATGACGGCATCAAGCATAGGGATAATACCAGAGGGGATAGGGGGGAATGATGGTAGAAAAATAATGAGTATGGATACTTTTACATTATATCCGTGGGCCTCTCCTAATTTGTGTCGGGAAAGTTGCCTCCATTCTAGGAGATGTTCTCCCCAGCCATAATACATCTTAACGAAGATAAACGAAATTATAGCCGTCGGGAGTCAGCCTTGAATCAGTTATCAGTTATTAGTTATCAGTCATCAGATACGAGTTACAGCGTTTCTCAGATAGATGAGGTTCGCTCTTGCATCTAAAATACTTGATTAGCAAGGCTTAGTCTGTACCTCACCTTGACGAGAAAGGCTGTATGAGTTCACTGATTACTGATTGCTGTTCACTGATAACTGCTTTAATGTCCTATTTTCACCCCATAACCTCGGTTTATATTCATATTCCCTTCTGTCGTCGGCGCTGTTTTTACTGTGATTTCCCGATTTTTGTCCTTGGTAATCGCACCAATCCGGCGACTTTTCCCCCTGTGGTGGAGTATGTGGAAATATTACAAGAAGAAATTAGCCTTAGTCAGGGGACGGGGAAACCCCTAGAAACAATTTTTTTTGGGGGGGGGACTCCTTCCCTGTTACCTGTGGAATTATTAGGAGCAATTCTGGATACTTTAGCCAAAAAGTTTGATTTTGCCGCCGATATAGAGATTTCTATGGAGATCGATCCGGCTACCTTTAGTTTAGAACAATTACAGGGTTATCTTAGCGCGGGAGTCAATCGAGTTAGTTTAGGAGTACAGGCTTTTCAAGAACCATTATTACAGGTTTCTGGTCGATCGCATACTGTTAAGGATATCTATCAGGCAGTGGAATTAATTCAGGGATTGGGAATAGTTAACTATAGTTTGGATTTGATTTCAGGATTGCCACAACAAACCCTCACAGATTGGGAAAATTCCCTAGAAAAAGCGATCGAACTGCAACCGGCCCATCTTTCCTGTTACGATTTGGTCTTAGAAGCGGTTACTCCTTTCGGTAAACAGTATCAACCGGGGAAAAAACCCTTACCCGATGATGAAACCACGGCAAAAATGTATGTTTTAGCCGGTGAAAAACTAGCTTTAGCCGGTTATCAACATTACGAGATTTCTAACTATGCCAAACTGGGTTATCAATGCCGACATAATCGAGTGTACTGGGAAAATCGTCCCTATTACGGCTTTGGTATGGGGGCTGCTAGTTATCTTCATCAACAACGTTTTACCCGTCCGCGCAAAAGTCGCGACTATTTCGCTTGGGTAAAAGAAGGCTGTCAGATTGACGTGGAGAAAAATAGTTTTATCGATGATCTTCTCGAAACCTTGATGCTAGGGTTAAGGTTAGGGTCAGGGGTGAGTTTACCCGCCATTGAAGCTAATTTTGGTTCGGAAATCAAAAAAGCAATTTTAGAGGTCTTAGAGCCGCATAAACAGCGTAATTTAGTAATAATTGAGGGGGATAGCAGGGTCAGATTAAGCGACCCCGAAGGTTTTTTGTTTTCTAATCTAGTTTTAACCGATTTATTCGATCGCTGGCAATAGTTAGAAACTATATTTTACTAGCGATAATGGATAGCTAACCAAATACAAGGGGGATTATTGCTAGTAAATTCGACGCGATGTTTTTGGTGAGGAGGAATCAGCAGATAATCCCCTGCTTGCAGATTAACTTGGCTGCCATCTTCATAACTAATCTCAGCAAATCCCTGTAATAAAATCACCCATTCAAACTCAGATTGATCGTACCATTGACCGATGGGAGTGGTTTGACCAGTGGAAATAATTCTTTCCAGACGAATAGCCTGACTTTGGGCCAAAATTTCCAGAATTTCTCGGTCAGGAATTAGTTCAGGTAAATCAAAAATTGAAGCTGCTATCATTAGTTATGATCCCTTTCTGGATGAAAATCTTTAATCACCGTCGGTATTGCTGTTAAAATTTTCTCAACGATATCAGTAGGTGTATCTAGGTCAGAAACAACAATCCGAAGATCTGCTTCTGCATAAAGTCCTCGTCTTTGTTCTAATAATAATTCCAGTTTACTTTCTAAATCAGTGGACTGAAGCAAGGGACGAGAGGTATCTTTTTTTAAACGTTTAACCAAGACTTCGAGAGGAACATCTAACCAAATCATTAAACCGTGACGAAGATAACTCCAATTCATCGGTTTTAAAACCATCCCTCCCCCGGTGGCAATCACAGTTTTAGTCAGAGAGGATAATTCGGCTAAAACTTGGGTTTCTAACTCCCGAAAAGTCGCTTCTCCCTCGTCGGCAAAAATTTCCCTGATTTTCTTTCCCGCGACCCTTTCTATTAATATATCTGTATCAAAAAAACGATATTGTAAACGTCGGGAAAGCAACTCTCCCAGGGTGGATTTGCCGGCCCCCATCATTCCTAGCAAAAAAACACTTAATCCCCGTAAGGAGTTAAAATCCGTTGAATTGTCCATAGTTAAAATTTAGCTGAATGTAGTCCTCGCTACTAAGGGACGATTTTTTGATAAGCATTTGGGAGTAAAAACCGCGAGATGAAATCAGAAAATCTTCTCAGAACCCCCATTGACACGGACATCGTGTCAGAATGCTGGATAACCATGATACCATCTTGGTAATTAATCGACAAAATCAGCTTGATTAATCTAATCAAGTGGTGTGAGGAGTGTGAACACAGGAGTCTCAAATTCATGTCCAATCAACCAGCAAACTTTCCGGGTAACAGAAATCAACTCAAACCGATTAAAGTCGGGGTTATCGGGGTCGGTAACATGGGACAACACCATAGTCGCATCCTGAGTTTATTAAAAGACGTGGAATTCGTCGGGGTGGCCGATGTCAACGTCGAAAAGGGACTGGAAACTGCCAGTAAATACCGAGTCCGTTTTTTTGAAAATTATTTAGATCTCTTACCTAGGGTAGATGCGGTTTGTATCGCTGTCCCCACGCGGTTACACCATCGAGTCGGGATGGACTGTCTGCAAGGGGGAGTACATACCTTGATCGAGAAACCGATCGCCGCTAGTATTAGTGAAGCGGAATCTTTAGTCAATGCGGCAGCCGATCACGATTGTATTCTGCAAGTGGGTCATATCGAGCGTTTTAATCCCGCTTTCCAAGAGTTATCGAAGGTCTTGAAAACCGAGGAGATTTTAGCGATTGAATCCCATCGCATGAGTCCCTATTCCCAGCGCGCTAATGATGTGTCGGTGGTGTTAGATTTAATGATCCACGATATAGATTTAATTTTAGAATTAGTCTCGGCTCCCGTGGTGAAATTAACCGCTAGTGGTAGTCGCGCTGCCACTGATTCCGGTTATCTCGATTATGTCACTGCAACCCTTGGTTTTAGTAATGGAGTAGTGGCTAATTTAACCGCTAGTAAGGTGACTCATCGCAAGATTCGTCGTTTAGCAGCCCACTGTAAAAATTCTCTCACGGAAGCGGATTTTCTCAATAATGAAATCCTCATTCACCGGCAAACCACCGCTAACTATAGCACCGATTACGGTCAAGTTCTCTACCGTCAAGATGGTTTAATTGAAAAGGTTTATACCAGCAATATTGAACCTCTACACGCGGAATTAGAACATTTTGTTCATTGTGTGCGCGGTGGGAACCAACCTTCTGTCGGTGGGGAACAAGCTTTAAAAGCTTTACGATTAGCTAGTTTAATCGAACAAATTGCCCTTGATGGTCGCGTTTGGCAACAATCGGACTGGAATTATCAATATCTTAATTCTCCCGTGATTACTGCTTCTTAATTGTTTTCACCCCGATTCTTTAAATGAGAGAATTGGGGTGAGGAAACAAAATTAGTTATCTGGAGAACTTTTTAAACATTTTTCTGAGGATTTTTTTCCACACCATTGACTTTCACAGGGAACTCCATCACCGTCTCCATCCATTTTGACATTGGGGCAATTTCTCAAGAAAAAAGTCGCTTCTGGACAGGATCTCATCTGGGAACAGTGAGTTCTACCATCGCACCGAAACTGTGGAGAAGGACTAGGTTTTTTCTGGGGAGTGGGACGATTATTGTTGTTAGCTACGGCTAAATTATTGAGGGTTTGATTGCCAGAAATTGGTGATTTTATTGATATTTGTTCGCTCAGAAAACCCAGAATTAAAATAACAATTACTTTTTTCATAAAATGCTTGCCTGATTCTCTGCTCTTATCATAGTACCAAATAGGATACAGGATAATAAATCAGAGTTATTCCCAGGTAAACGTTTGGGGGGGGTCAAGCAGCCAGTGGCACTGACTCTTCCGATTATTTGTTAGTATATGCAGAAAAACACCATGAAAATTAGCCCTAATGGACAAATCACTATTCCCCCTGATATTCAAGAAAAGCTTGGGTTGTTACCCGGTACAGAAATCCAGCTGGAAGTGATTGGGGATATCTTGCAAATTCGCAAGCCTAGAACCCTAAGCCGGGGAAAGCAACTGATTGCCGCTATCCGTGGCAAAGCAACTAGCCGTCTAACAACCAACGACATCATGCAAGCGACCCGTGATACTAAATCTGGTTATTAAAGACTGATTATTTATTACCCCTTTTGCCTCTTGCCTCTTGCATGAGTGCCTGTCTTCATAAGTAGCCTATACTCAACAGATTTAGTATAACAGGTTCTCTAATGACTCTAATAACTAAATCAGGCTTGAGTCTTCTTAGTTGAGTCCCATAGAGAGGATCAACATTTTCATCTAAGAGATATTTCAGACTCATTTACTTGTTTGACTGCTTTTCTTTGTTGCCTTAACTTTCTCAATTTTTCCGCCACAGGAGGAGGATTTTGTTTTTGTATTTCTCTCATTCTTTCTCCATGTTCAATCCATTCGGTTAAATAATTGGTTATTTTTTCTTGCTCATGCAAATAGTACAAAATTGTCGCATAAACTTGTTCTAAGCTCAAAGATGAGTAAGTTTTAGCAATTTCTTCAGGTGTTTTAAGTAGGGAGGCACAATTATTTGTAGGATGGGTTAGCGGTAGCGTAACATAATCGGGCGTTGGGTTTCATGCTTCAACCCAACCTACGTTCTTATCTGATTACACCTTAGACAATTCGGTTAAATAATTGGTTATTTTTTCTTGCTCATGCAAATAGTACAAAATTGTTGCATAAACTTGTTCTAAGCTCAAAGATGAATAAGTTTTAGCAATTTCTTCAGGTGTTTTAAGTAGGGAGGCACAATTATTTGTAGGATGGGTTAGCGGTAGCGTAACATAATCGGGCGTTGGGTTTCATGCTTCAACCCAACCTACGTTCTTATCTGA